>JAYSWO010000514.1:0-18760 GCA_043717975.1 Ferruginibacter sp.
AGTATTCAAATAGATATAAATCCATTTACGCTTATTGGTGCTACTACAAGAAGTGGTTTGCTTACTGCACCATTGCTCTCTCGCTTTGGTATAAAAAGCCGGTTGGAATATTATGATGCGACTACACTAAAAAATATTTTACTCCGCAGCTCTGGTATTTTAAATACAAAACTTACCAGCGATGCTGCACAAGAAATAGCTGGTCGCAGCCGTGGTACACCCCGTATTGCCAATGGGCTTTTGCGCCGTGTACGAGATTTTGCGCAAGTGCTTGGCAATGGTGTAATAGATATGGCCATTACAGAGCATGCCCTCAATGCGCTTAATGTAGATGCGTATGGATTGGATGAAATGGACAATAGAATTTTAAGTACCATCATTGATAAATTTAAAGGGGGCCCAGTGGGCATTACCACCATAGCTACTGCAGTTGGTGAAGAGCCCGGAACATTGGAAGAAGTGTATGAACCATTTTTAATAAAAGAAGGTTTTATAATGCGCACGGCACGTGGCAGAGAAGCTACAGAAAAAGCCTATAAACATTTGGGAAGAAAACCTAGAACGAATATGGGAGATGGGATGTTGTTTGTGTAGGCGAAATACAATTTTTAGTAACTTTATAAAAATTACGATTATGTCAACTGTAGAATTAAAAGAGCGACTAATTGATAAAATTAGCCATACGAATAATGAACATATTCTTGCAGAGGTAAATAGACTTTTAAATATAGAAACAGAAAGTGAAGCTGATGATGTTTTTATTTTTTATGAAACCGAGAAAATGAAAATTGAAGAAGCTCGTTTGCAAATAAGAAAAGGAGATTTTCTTACGCATGATGAATCCAACAAAGAAATAGACAAATGGTTAGAAAAATAGTTTGGTCTAGAAAATCGCAAGATGATAAGAAAGATATTTTTTTGTATTGGAATAATAGAAACATATCTAAGCTGTATAGCAAAAAATTAAATAAGTTGTTTATTGCAGCTGTAGAATTTGTAGCTGAATTTCCATTGGTGGGTAAAAAGTCAAATATTGAAAATGTGAGAATGAAAGTGGTAAGAGATTATTTGATTATTTATGAATTTAATGCTGAGTATATGTATGTTTTGAGGGTTTGGAGTACCCAACAAAATCCTGAAAAAATAAAAGAGATAGTTGGTTAAGCTCGCCCAGTTTCGTGTCTCCACGAAATTTTCGCTTACATCTCCGCTTACATCTTCTCCACAATAAAAGCTGAAAAATATTCTTCTGCCCACAATAGCCCCGATGGCAACGGAAATGGGTGAGGTACGAAACCCATTGTAGTGAACAGCGGGAAACAAATGTTCATCAATGTTCCTATGCCCATGCTCTTCCTTCGGCGAACAAGTCCAAAATAATAATAAAAAAGAAAAGGGCTCCGAAATAATCGAAGCCCTTTCTTAAATCTTATATCTAAAAATCTAACATTCTAGTCTGTTACTACCAATCTAAATCCATTGCCATGTATGTTTACGATTTCTAGTTTTTCGTCTTCTTTTAAATACTTACGAAGCTTGGCAATGTAGACATCCATACTACGCCCATTAAAATACGTATCGCTGCCCCATATTTTTTTAAGTGCAGCTTCTCTAGGTAGCAAATCGTTTTTATATTCGCTAAGCATTTTTAATAACTCATTCTCTTTTGGCGAAAGGGTTTGTGTTTTGCCATTTACTACAAGCTCACGCAAGCGAGGGTTAAAATGGTATTTGCCCAAATCAAATTCGGCATTTACCTCGTCTTTGTGCATTTCTTCGTTGCGCTTTAGTATGGCTTTTATTTTATGTAAGAGCACATCGCTATCAAAAGGTTTGGTAATATAATCATCCGCACCAAGTTTGTAGCCTTGTATGATATCGTCTTTCATGGTTTTTGCACTTAAGAAAAACAACGGCACATCGGGGTTAATGTCTCTAATTTCTTCTGCCACCGTAAAGCCATCCATATTTGGCATCATTACATCTAGCAAGCATATATCAAATTTTTCCCGCTGAAAAGCAGCAAGGCCTAGCCTTCCGTCTCTTTCGAGGGTAACTTCATATTCGTTTAGCTCTAAATAATTTTTTAATACCATGCCTAGGTTTGTATCATCTTCGCATAGTAAAATTTTTGGTTTAATTGCTTCCATAACTTTTAAATTTATTGTACAAATAAAATTGATTCGTAATTGATACTGCTAATATAATACCTAATTTTTTGTTAAGCTATTTTTTCTATAGGCTTTATCTGTTAACGTTCTCAAAAATGCTATAATGTCCGATTGTTCTTTTGCCGAAAGGTTTAATGGCTTACTAAAAGTTGTGTCAATATTAACTTGATGTGGGAAAAATCCTTTTGGGTTGTTGTAATACCTGAGTACTTCTTCTAAAGTGGCAAACATGCCGTTGTGCATATACGGTGCGGTTACGGCTATATTACGTAAGCCAGGTACTTTAAACTTGCCTATATCGCTTTCTTTTTTTGTAATACGATACCTGCCACTATCGGTAAGAAAATTCTCATTGTACAAACCAATGTTTTTAAATTCATCGCCTGTAAAATCATCTCCAAAATGGCAATCAAAGCATTTTGCTTTTTCGCCTATCATAAGCTCCCTGCCTCGTTCTTCGGCTGCGGTTAGTTTTACTTTGTCATTAGCCCAATAGTCGTACTTGCTATCTACGGTTTCCAATGTTTTTTCATAGGCTGCAAATGCTGCGGCAAGATTTTTGGCATTTGGCTTTTGCTTAAATACTTGCATAAATATTTTTATGTAGGTACTATTTTTATTCAGCCTCTGTACGGCTTCTTCTATAGGCAAACCCATTTCTTCGGGGTTGGCTATCGGCATCAGAGATTGCTCCTCTAGAGTAGCAGCCCTACCATCCCAAAAAAAATAGGGTCTGTTTTTCATATTGAGTACAGATGGGGTATTGCGTTTTGTTTCGTTTCCATTTATGCCTATGCTATAAGCGAGTGTATCAGCAAAGGCTAATGTTGGGTTGTGGCAGCTAGCACAGCTTACTGACGAATCTTTGGATAATATTTTTTCGGAGAAAAGTTTTTTGCCGAGGCTGGCTTTGGTAATAGGTGCATCATCTCCTTTAAAAGAAAAAGCAACGGATAAAACGCTACATAAAATCGCTATAGAAATAATTACAAATTTCATTGTTACAAAAATAAACGAATTAACCCATCAATTTTTTATAATCTTCTTCATTCATATATTCCAAAATATCGCCTGGTTGGCATTCTAATATTACACAAATTTCTTCCAATGTGCTAAAACGTATAGCTTTTGCTTTACCACTTTTTAATATGCTCATGTTGGATATAGTTATCCCTGCCCTTTCACTCAATTGCGTAAGGCTCATTTTTCTGCGAGCTAGCATTATATCTAGGTTTACTACTATTGGCATGTTAAACGGTTAAGGCGTTTTCTTGTTGTAACTCGTACCCTTTTTTAAAGGCTTTTCTTATTAGAAGTAAAACTATTGTGGCAATAATGTAACCAAAGCCACTAGCCAATATTGAAAAAATTGAATTTGGATAAATTTCGGAAGGAATTCTATTCATAAAAATTAAATGTAAAACCATCGGTAAAAATATTGTAAATGATGTAGCCATCATTAATGCCAAACAAATTTGATTTATATATTTAAGATTATTTAAGATAAATACTTTGCCTCTTGATATGTTTAGTAAAATTTGAACTGGTAGACCAATAAAAAAGTATAATGAAAACCCTATCAAAAAAGTTATAGTAATCATTAAGGCTATTTTTAAAATACCATGCAGTTTAAAAGAGATAGGTATGTTTATGCTGTTGTTAGACTTATTGAACCTTACTTTTATTTGTTTATGTTCATAATGCCCACTTTTACCTAGCTTATTGCCTTTAGAGGATTCTTCTTTATCCCATTTTATGAATGCTATATTGTAACTTCCATTGTCAATATAGAATTTATTTTCATTATCAGCGGTATATCCATTTAAAGAAAAATAAAAAAAAACTTTTCCAGAAAAATAATTATTGTTGAAGTTTTTTAATGTTGAATTTGTAAATAAAGAATCCTTAATACTGTGATAATATCTATTCAACGAATTTTTTTTAAATGGGTCTTGTTCATTGACAACGATAATTAGTAATGAATCTAATAAATTTTCATTTTGCTTTTCTTGCTCATCTTCTTTAATCCATTCACTATCCATATCTTTTCTAGATTCTTCTGAAAGACCAATATTTCAGAAAAATAAACTACTCATAAATTTCCCTTCATTTACATTATTTCTAAAGTCATTTCTTCTTTTATATTTATCTTCTAACTTTTTGTATTTATAATGCGGCAACGAATCGGTTATATATGGATACGAAAAAATACCTCCAAAAGCAGTATCAGTATCTGGCATGGAAATACTTGAGTGATTTTCATCTACAGTAACTGTCCATACCCCAAAATATATGTAAAAAAACAAAACTATACCAAGCGAAGTAATAATTCCTGCTAGACTTATTTTTAAAAACTTCATACGCTAAATTTTGATAAAGGTATAATATTTATTGATAAACAATAATAAATTATTTATTAACGTCAAAATATAGTCATAAAATTAGTTTTATCTATTGAAAAATAACCAAATGCATATTTTTCAAAAACAAGATTGTAACTTTCCCAAAAATTAACCACCATGCCTAACAAAGAAGCATTTATAAAAGCCATTACAGATGGCTACACATTTAAAGGAGAATCTGTACAAATTGGTGCAGGAGTATTAGATGGCGAAGTAGTGCCAGAAGCCAAAGTTTTTTTGCCACTAAAAACAATGAACCGCCACGGACTTATAGCAGGTGCTACCGGTACAGGTAAAACCAAAACCCTGCAAATGATAAGTGAGTTTTTGAGCGATGCTAGTGTGCCCGTTTTATTGATGGATATAAAAGGAGATTTGAGCGGCATAGCTGCCATTGGTGCTGAAAACGATAAGGTGAAAGATCGTTATCAAAGAATGCAAATGAGCTATACACCAGCATTGTTTCCTGCAGAATTGTTATCGCTTACAGGAAAAAATGGTGTAAAACTTCGTGCAACAGTGAGTGAGTTTGGTCCTGTATTGCTAAGCAAAATTCTTGACCTAAATGATACTCAAGGTGGGGTAGTAGCACTTATCTTCAAATATTGCGATGATAATAAATTACCATTGTTAGACCTTAAAGATTTTATAAAAGTATTGCAATTTATAGGCGATGAAGGCAAAGAAGAAATAGAAAAATTGTATGGTAAAATATCTACCACATCTACAGGTACCATTTTGCGTAAGGTAATAGAACTACAACAACAAGGTGCAGACATTTTCTTTGGAGAAAAAAGTTTTGAAGTGGATGACCTTATGCGTATAAATGACAAGGGGCAAGGCATGATAAATATTCTTCGTGTGATGGATATTCAAGATAGACCAAAATTATTTTCAACGTTTATGTTGCAAATGTTGGCAGAGTTGTACGCATCCTCTCCAGAGGAAGGCGATTTGGATAAACCAAAATTGATTCTAATAATTGATGAAGCGCATTTAATATTTCAAGAAGCTAGTAACGAATTGGTACAGCAAATTGAAACAATCATTAAACTTATTCGTTCAAAAGGCATTGGTATTTTCTTTTGCACTCAAAACCCCATGGATATTCCAGCATCAGTACTTGGACAGTTGGGTTTAAAAATACAACATGCATTAAGGGCATTTACTGCGGTGGATAGAAAAACGATTAAACAAGCGGCAGATAATTATCCGGAAACTGAATTTTACAAAACAGAAGATTTAATTACACAATTAGGAATTGGAGAAGCGTTGATTACTTTACTAAGCGAAAAAGGGATTCCTACACCACTTGCACATACCATGCTTTGCAGCCCTCGTAGTAGAATGGATGTACTTACCCAAGATGAAGTAGATAATATAAATGGGAAAAGTAAATTGGTAGCAAAATATGCAGAAGATATAGATAGCAATAGTGCTTACGAAATGCTTACAGCTAAACTGGCAGAGGCTGAGGCCAATAATGGTGAGGTAGTAGAAGAAAAGAAAGCGGCAAAGCAAGAAAAAGAAGAACCGAATGCATTTGAAAAGATAGCAAGCAATACCGTGGTAAAAAGTATGATGAGAACAGCGGGCAATGGCATAGTACGCTCTTTATTAGGGGCTTTAGGCCTAGGCGGACGCACACGCAGCAGCAAAAAAAGCAGCTGGTTTTAAGTTGTAAACAACTATTTAGCAGTAGCCTCAAGCTATAAGATTGAATAGCCGTTTTCAGCTTTTAATAAAAAAGAAAACGGCTATTTTTCCTTTGGCTACAGTTAGCTAAAAAAAAATTTTAAGCACATTCCTTTCTAAACAAGATTCAACAAAGCAAATAGAATCTTAATGTAGCAAGTTGCTTTTGGCTGTAAGTTGTTATATTATGTATGAAATATTATGTCTCCTTAATTCAGCATACTTGGTTCTTTCTTAATCTTAGCCCCTTTTTCATCTTTTATTTTCCCCCAACCTCCTACCACATTTCTAATATTGTGTATACCTTCTTTTTTTAGTATAGAAGCAGCTATTACGCTTCTATAACCGCCTGCACAGTGTACATAAATATTTTCGTTTTCTTCAAACTGTGCCAACAAAGTTACATCAGTCATTTCAGCCAATGGTAAGTTAGATGCATCTTCCAAGTGGCCATCAGCAAATTCTGTTTCTTTGCGAACATCGAGTACTGTAATATTTGGATCGTGTGGCAAGTCCATTATTAATTCATCTGGCTCCACATCTACAATCATGTCTATTTTTTCACCCGCATTTTTCCAAGCTTCAAAACCACCATCTAAGTATCCTGCCATTTTATCAAATCCTACTCTTGATAATCTGATTACAGATTCTTCTTCTTTGCCTGGTTCTGTAACCAATATTATTTTTTTATTGAAAGGCAAAAGGCTGCCTGCCCACTCAGCATACCTACCTTCAAGCCCTATAAATATTGAGTTAGGTACAAAACCTTGTGTAAATATGCTAGCGTTTCGTGTATCTAAAATAATAACATCTTCTTTGGCTATATTTTTAAATTCCTCAATGGATAATGCCTTTGTACCATTGGTTTTTACTTCATCAATACTATGATATCCTTTTTGGTTTATAGAGGCATTGATGGCAAAATAAACTGGTGCAATATTTAAGCCTGTGGTCACCGATTTTATAAAATTTTCTTTGCTTTGTGGCTGTAATGCATGGTTGGTTTTCTTTTCTTCGCCAATGGTACTAAAAGTATTTGGGCCTAAGTTTTTACCACAGCTGCTGCCTGGGCCATGCGCAGGATATACAATTACATCATCAGGTAATGGAATTATTTTCTCCTGTAAAGTTTCATACATAATATCAGCTAATTCCTCACTACTCAAATCTCCACTGCTCAAATCAGGTCTGCCTACATCGCCAACAAACAGCGTATCTCCTGTAAAAATAGCATGGGGTTTATTATTTTCATCTTTCAATAAAAAACAAGCGCTTTCTAGTGTATGCCCTGGTGTATGTAATACTTGAAAAGTTACCTTTCCCAATTTGTATTCTTGTAAATGCTTTGCATTTTCTACTTTAAAATTTGTTTTGGCACCTGGCCCAAAAATAATGGGCGCACCTGTTGCTTTGCTCAAATCTATATGGCCGCTCACAAAATCTGCATGAAAGTGGGTTTCAAAAATATATTTTATACTAGCATTTCTTTCTTTTGCCAATGCTAAATACTCATCAATATCTCTTAATGGATCAATAATAGCTACTTCTCCTTCACTTTCTATATAATATGCAGCTTCGCTAATGCAATTGGTATATATCTGTTTAATGAACATGTATCTTACTTTGTTTGAAAATGCAAATTTACGAAATAAAAAAAGCGGATGATTGTGTCATCCGCAAATAAATTTTAATGCCTTAAAAAACTATGCTACTAAACTCTCAGTAACACCAGTAATTTGATCTATACGCTTATAATTTACAGTGTAATAGATAAATTTACCATCACGTTGTGTACTTACTATACCTGCTCTACGCATAATAGCAAGATGTTGTGAAGCTACAGATTGCTCTAGGCGCATGCGCACATAAATTTCTGTAACAGTAATTTTGTCTTCTGTTTCAATAAGGGTAAGAATTTGTTGTCTCAATTTGTGGTTGAGTGCTCTTAAAACTAGCGCTGCTTTTTTCAAATTGTGATAGTTTACCTTTAAGGCATTGTCGGGGGATTCAGGTACAACTTTAAGTTGAACCTTTTCTTGGCTTGCAATCATTCGTTCTCGGGGGGATTTAATTTTTTTGAATAATTTGATTATTGCAAATATATAGGAATTTGTAATTTAATTGACCCATCAGGAGTTAGACATGCAAAATAATTTTACTATAGTGTGTAGAAAGGTTTCGAATATTGTGGAATGGAGGAAGCTAAATTGGCAAAATCGTTTAAAATGAATTTTTGAAATGTCAACATATTCAAAGCATTAGGAAGCATTTTGTTTTCCTTAAAAACCGCGTTGTTAATTTTTGAAATCTCCTTCCATTTGCGCATTCCGCTACCAAAAAATATTAACATATTTTCGTCATATTTTTCTGCAAACGATTGCGGGGTGAGGATTGTAGCATGCGGAGCTACCAATTCATTAAAATTTTCATCATATATAGCAGTAAAAACTTCCATCCTTCTTGCATCTATCATCGGACAAAATAAACAACCAGTTGTTTCTTGCATTTGTAGCATCATATCTTTTGTCATTACTTCTAATGTGCCAACAGTAACGAGAGGTTTACCTAATGCATAACTCAAACCCTTAGCAGCAGAAAGCCCTACTCTCAGCCCGGTATATGAACCTGGCCCCAATGTTACTCCTACTGCATCTAAATCTGTAGGCTTTAAATGTTGTTTGGCTAGCATTTCGTTGATGGCAACATGTACAAAAGCAGCATGGTCTTTTTGTACAGCATTTGTTAACACAGATAAAATGGCTCCATCTTTTGCTATGCTTACCGATGCTGTTTCTAAAGATGTATCTATATTTAAAATAACACTCATGCTTGTTTATTTATTTCTTTATCCAATTCGGGTGCAGGTAAATAACGCTCATCTGTTTCCGATAATTTTTTCAATAGATGATATATATTATGTATTCCAATTATCTTACTCCATTCAAATGGGCCATAAGGATAATTGGTACCCAATTTCATGGCAATATCAATTTCCGCTTCTGTACTTACATTTTCGCTTTTGGCAAAATAGGCTTCGTTTATTATCATGGCAATAATTCTTGCACTTACAAATCCTGGTTCATCATCTACAATAATGTATTTTTTGTTTAATTTTTTTATTATGGAATCTATCTCTGGCGAAACAAATCCTGCAATTTCCCAAATCTCTTTTTCTACAAAACCTGCCCAAGCATTTATTCTAACCATATTTTCTTTTGCTAGTATGGTAGAAAGTGTTTTAATAACGCTATTTATAAAAACTGGGGCATTCAAATGGCTATAATCTTCATCGGCACTATCGTTTTGTAGATTAAAATATGCATCAGCATTTTTTTCTGCTAAAAAAATAGACATATTTTCTGCTCTTTTCCACTCAATAATGGGGTTTAGATTATTTAAAATATCCCATTGTGCATCATTGGCAAGTACAACAAATGTCATTATATAATTTTCAGCAAAAATACGTGCTATAAAGAGGATATATTTGCGTTATAAAAAATATTTTAGCATGAGCAAAAAAATAATTAATACAAACAATGCACCTGCTCCAATTGGGCCATACAGCCAAGCAGTACAGGTGGGAAATATATTATTCCTTTCTGGTCAAATAGCATTAGATACGGAAGGAAATTTGCATACAGCCAATGTAAAAGATGAAACACATCAAGTAATGAAAAATATTGAAGCCTTGCTTAAAGAAGCAGGAGCAAGGCTTGAACATATCGTAAAAACCAGCATTTTTTTAAGCGATATGTCATTGTTTAATGAAGTAAACGAAGTGTATGGTAGCTATTTTTTGGCTGATTTTCCTGCAAGAGAAACGATAGCTGTAAAAGGATTACCCAAAAATGTAAACGTAGAAATAAGCGTTACCGCTTTTATATAAAATGATATTAATAACTGCCAAAGCACATCCATACCTAATTGATACTTTTGAAAAAATGGGTCAGCGTGTACTTTATTTGCCAGAAATAAAGTATGAGGAACTCCTAGAAAAAGTTTCTACGGCAACAGGATTGATAGTAACTACACGATTAAAAATTGATAATGCTGTAATAGATGCTGCCCCAGCGTTAAAATGGATCGGAAGGCTTGGTAGTGGTATGGAATTAATAGATACAGAATATGCCACTGCAAAAAACATTGTATGCATAAGTAGTCCCGAAGGTAATAGAAATGCAGTAGCGGAGCATGCACTGGGCATGCTGCTTACTATGATGAATAATATTATAAAAAGTGCAGCAGAGGTAAAAGAAGGCAAATGGATAAGAGATGAAAACCGTGCTACAGAAATAAGTGGAAAAACAATTGGCATTATTGGTTATGGAAATACAGGAGCGTCTTTTGCAAAACTACTTTCATCCTTTGGGGTAACGATGTTGGCTTATGATAAATACAAAACAGATTTTGGGGGAAAATTTATAAGAGAAGCAGAAATGGAGCAAATTGGTAGATATGCAGATGTAATTAGTTTTCATGTACCATTGAGCGATGAAACAAAATACATGGCGGATGAAGATTTTTTTGAAAACTTACAAAACAAGCCTTTTATTATAAATACATCTCGGGGGAATGTGATAGATACAACCGCTTTAATAAATGCTTTAATAAATGATAAAATAAGTGGTGTGGCGCTGGATGTATTCGAAAATGAAAAGCTAGATACACTATCGATTGTACAAAGAGAGCAGTTAGATTTTTTACTGGCTCACCCAAAAGTATTGATAACTCCACATATAGCAGGATATAGCCACGAAGCCTTCTATAAAATGAGCGAAGTATTGATAAACAAATTACAGAATCTAAAATTAGCATAGATTAGGGTTGATTTCAGGAAGTTAAGAACGAAGTTGAAAAAGAACTTATACACTATAAATACAGACGTTTAGAAAGAACGATTCAGTAGCTTGTGCGCATTTCGCCACTAAAATCAATCATAAAATGATGGGCACCTTACCTAAGATTTAAACGTATGGTTTGAATCCTATTCTTAGAAAAGAGCTTACACAATTTGTATCTACTGATATTTTGAGTTGAGCTATGCAACGAAAAAAGCCTTCATTTCGGAAGGCTTTCACAGTGTTACTGATTTTCGGATATTCGATAGATATTGGATGCGTTTTTCTTGAAGATATTGGATTCTAAAATCTTCGTATTATGTTTAATTGGATAATGTAAAATTGCCACTTTTATTTTTTGTAACATGTAGCACAAGGTATTAATGTATTATAGAAGTACTTCGGCGAGTTGAGAAATTTTACTAAAGAGTATTAAGTAGGAGAGGCTAGAGGAAGTACAGAAGTTAAAATGACTGGAAATCAAAATGAATTAAATTGTATTTAACTTAAATAAATATAATTTCTTTATTGCATTTTGCTTAGTAATTGTATCAATGTCTGTGCTCTTGCATACATTTCATGCAGTTTTTCGCTTCTTTCAAAAGGGGTATATAATTGCCATTCAATTTCTTCAAATAATTGTTGCGTTTGCAAACTTATATGGTTGTCAATATTTTTATTGTCCATGATGCTTACCAATGTTTTACTATTCATATTTTCTTTGTCAATAGAAAATAATCTTGACAAAAATTGTTTTAGTTCTAAGCTGAGTAATGAGTAAAAGTCTACACAATCTACTTTAAATAAACAATTTTCTGTTTTTGCTAAATGGTTTATATTATTTGATAAGGTTACGGGTATGGTGCTTATTAAAGCTTCTTTCTTTATTTCATTTGCTAAAGCCACTTTTTCTTTTTTATTTTCTTTCCTGATCCAAAAAGCTATCACAATAGCAATGATAACGATGAGCGAGCATATTACTAGCCACCTGTTGGCAAATAATTTATTCAGTATAGATGTTGGTTTATATTTTTTGGGAGCTACAGCAACACTGTTTATGATATTGCCAGTGCCTTTCGTAATGGTTAGTGCAATACTTTTTGTAGAAACCATTTTGTAAGTAGCTAAACTAGGATCGAAAAAGCTAAACTTTATTGTAGGAATAGTGTGTGTGCCAACTTGGGCAACTGTAAAAGGCACTTCAAATGTTTTACTACCGCTAATTGGTAGGGTAGTATTATTGGTGTTGTCGGTTATTTTTGTTTCATACACTTCAAAATCTGCAGACCAATTTATTTCAGGCATTGTAAGCAATTGCATATTTCCTTTCCCTGAAATTGTTATTAATAATTTGCCTGTTTCGTCCGTAGAAAAATTATTTTTTTCTACAGCAGCTTCTATGGTAAAATTGCCTACTGCGTCTTTAAAATTTTCTGGCTTGCCTGTTTCTGGTAATGGTTTTACTTGTATGGTTACAGGTTTGCTAGTAAGGCTTACATTTTCTTCAAACATATTGTTTGTGCCATTTTCATTTTTTACGAAAGTAATTTTATTGTCGAGCGTGGCCGACTCTAATTCTATAGCGCCAGATTGTAGAGGGTACAATTGTGCTTTGCGTATTACATATACATTATACTCACGCCCATTCAAGCTTTCGTGGTTGTTGGGGCTATGATCTATTTGTGGTAGCATGTCCACCACAGAAAAACCATTGAAAGATGGATTTTTGGAAATATTACTTTCGCTTTGCAATCTTGTAAACAATTTATAGGTAGCTAAAATGGGCTCACCTACATAACAAGATGTTTTATCTGTTTGCAAACGTAGTTGCATATTTCTACTCACATTATCTTGTACGGTCTCGCCCTTCTTTAGCATGTAATCTTCAAATCTTTTTTGTGGTTTTGGTTCATCAAATAAATCAAACGCTGCAAATGGCGATTGATTTACAGTACTAGGATTTTTATTCGAAGATTTTTTATTGCTTATAGAAATGCCTACGATATTGCTTTTATATGTTTTTCCTTCAATGGTAGCTGTACTTGCGGCTATTTGAAAATTGCCAGCTTTTTTAGGTTGTAAAATATAACTAATCGATACAGATTGAGTAACCACCCCATTTCTATTGGTTTGAGAAGAAAATTGATTGGGCCCACTTACCGTGATAAAATCAGTAAATTCAGGATGGTTTATTTGCTCCACACTGGTACCATTATCTATCGTAAGTGTGTAAGTAATATATTCATCTATACCAGCTTTTGTAGGGGTAGCACTTGCATAAAATTTTGTTTGTGCAAAAGAAAAAGTACAAACGAAAATAAGTGAACAACAAAAAAATAGTTTGGTAAAAAATGACTTCATAAATAGCAAATAAAATACACAGCAAAATTAAACAACTATGTGAAAATGATTTGTTTTAGTTATCATAAAATATTTGAATAAACTGTTAATTACAAATCGCCAAGTTGAGGGCGTAATACAATATCTTCTGGTACTGCTGCTGCGGAAAGTTTGGTGCAAGCCAATATCATTGATGCTATATCAGAAGCCTCCATGATTCTGTGTGCGCTATTATCAAAGCCTGACCAAGAGTCCGTAAACACTGCACCTGGAAAAACCGCAGTTACCTTTACACCTGTTGGCTTTAACTCGTGGCGAAGATTTTGGCTAAAACCGTTCATGGCAAATTTGCTAATGCTGTAGCTGCCGCCATTATTGTATGCTTGCAAGCTCGCAATAGAACATATGTTAAAAATATGGCCACTACCATTTTTTACCATTTGCGGAGCAAGTTTTTTAGTAAGATAATAAGCACTGTATAAATTATTACTAACCATCCCTTCTAAACTTCCATCTGGCTCTTCCAAAATATTACCTGGTGTAAACCCCCCTGCATTGTTTATTAAAATATCGGGTATATCTTTTTGAAGACAAAAATCGGCAAATGCTTCTGCATTAAGTTTTACTGATAAATCTACAGGCATCATATGTACGATACAGGCGGGAAATTGCTTTTGTAAATCTATGGCTGTTTCCTCAAGTGTTGCTATGTTTCTAGCACATAAAAAAAGGGTGTTCCCCTCCGAAGCAAATGCTTCTGCTATTGCTTTTCCTATTCCTCTTGCAGCTCCGGTTATAACTATATTCATTTTTGTAATTTTTTTATTAGTTAACTTTATATTTTCGTAAAGTTAATTCAACCTTTTTAAAACAATATAATTACATGCCTGCCTACAAACATCTTTTTTTTGACCTTGACCATACCATTTGGGATTTTGAAACAAATGCAAAACAATCTTTGCAACAAATTTTTATAGACGACCTGCAATCTAAAATAGACACCAGTTTTGATGATTTTTATGATAGATACAGTTTTCACAACCATCATTTATGGGCTAGATACGAAAAGGGATTTATAGGTGTAGAAGAGCTAAAATGGAAAAGGATGTGGAGAGCATTGTTAGATTTTAAATTGGCTGATGAACCACTGTCAAAAAGATTGAGCAATGAGTTTTTAACTGTTTTGCCAACCAAAAAACAAGTATTTCCCTACACATTTGAAATATTGAACTATCTAGCTAACAAGAATTACAACTTACATTTAATTACAAATGGCTTTGAAGTAACACAGCATGCAAAATTAAAAAACAGTGGGCTAGATAAATATTTTCCTATAATGATTACATCGGAAGGTAGCAATAGCCTTAAGCCCAAAAAAGAAATTTTTGATTACGCACTCGATAAAACTGGTGCTAATGTAAAGGAAAGTATTATGATTGGAGATAATCAAGATGCGGATATTGCAGGTGCACTAAATGCTGGAATGGATGCTGTTTTTGTGAATCATATAAATGAATCCATAAAATTAAAAGCTACTTATACGATTACACATTTAAAAGAATTGGAACAAATATTGTAAAATAAAAATAGCCCCTTTACAAATATGTTTAGGGGCTATTTTCTATCATCTAAAGATGAAATTACATTGCAGCAGTTGTAGCTTTTGCTGCTTTATCTTTGCAACATCCAGCTTTTTTTGCAGAGGCATCTTTAGTGCAACAAGTCTTAGACTTTGCACATTTTTTCTTGTTCTTTTTTCCGCCATCAGCAAATGCTGCACCTGTTACCAATAAAGCTGCTGTAGCTAATAAAAATACTTTTTTCATGTTTAATTTTATTTTAAGTGTTACTAATCGGAGATAAAAATATTGGTTTTTGTTGATATAAATACACAAAATCTGTTAAAATCCTCTTATAGAGTGCCAATTACTGTTACACCACCCTTTACGACCTCGTTTATTTTTACTTGTAAAACTGTGCCAATAGGTAACAACAAGTCTACCCTACTACCAAATTTTATAAACCCAAACTCTTCGGTTTGTTTTACTTTAGCGCCTATTTCTAAGTAGTTTACGATGCGTTTAGCTACTGCCCCAGCTATTTGTTTTACTAAGATTTCTTTCTCCCCTTTTTTAATTACTACAGAATGGCGTTCGTTTTCGGTAGATGATTTTGGATTCCAGGCTACCAAATACTTGCCTTTGTGATATTGATTGTATACTACATCGCCACTGATAGGGTTTCTGTTTACATGTACATTAAGCGGACTCATAAATACAGATACCTGCAATCTTTTTCCTTTAAAGTATTCTTCATCAACCGTTTCTTCTATTACTACCACTTTTCCATCGGCAGGGCAAATAATTTGGCCATCGTTTATGGTAAGCGTACGGTTGGGTATTCTAAAAAAAGAAACGATAAACAATACAAATGCAAGTGTAACAAAAAAGAACAACACGCAAAGCCAAGGCAATGAAGCCGCAAAAAACCAACGCATAAGCACGTTTAGCGCAATAAAAATAATCGTTACTATGGCAATCGATTTGTAACCTTCTTTGTGTATGGTCATGATATAAAGCTATTTTTTTGGAACGGCGAAGTTAAAGCAATTCGGTGGTAATTATTTTCTCAAAATCTGAAGGAGTTAAGATTTTTGCGGTTTTAAAAGGATTGAGTTCTAATAAATCATTATCGCCTGTTATAAGATAATCAGCTTTTGAAATATCAATTAAATCTAGTAAGAAATTATCTTTAGGATCTTTGCTTATAAAATAAACTTCTTTGATGTTCACATTCTCAGCTTGCGCTTCCAACATTTTTAATAAGTCGTAGGATGCTGCCTCAGAAAAATACTTTCGCAATTTCTCTCTACTTGTTACATTTTTAATTTTTAGAAGTAATTGTGGAGTTAGAATTATAGTTATCCTTTTATCATTAATGTAATTTTCTAGTACAGATAACTTTTTACCAATCAAAAAACTTAACCAAACGTTTGTATCAAATATCACTATAATGTTTTTTTGCATCATGCATTTGTTGCCTTACTATTTCTACTTCTTCATTTATTGTTTCTTCACTAAGTTCGTCTGTTTTAAATACTTTTAATAGTCTTGATAATTCAGATTCGTTTCTTTCCTTATCTAGCTCTTTAGATAGCATAATTTTTTCCTCTTTTGGCAATTGTTTTACCAAAGAAAGTACTTGGTCATACGTTAAATCTATTTGCAATGAAGTTTGCATACTTTTTGTTTTTTCAAATTTACGAAAAATTACACAACAAAAACCTGCACATACAGCCATACAAATGGTGCTGCAATAAGCAAAGAATCAAATCTATCTAAAAAGCCACCATGCCCCGGCATAAAAGAACCACTATCTTTTACACCTGCTAGGCGCTTTATTTTACTTTCTAATAAATCGCCTAGGGTGCCAAATACTGCGCAGATGGCAGCTATAGCTGCCCAATGTTTTACAGCAAGTGATTGTGCTACTGGCAAAAAATAACCAAGCAAACCCATTACAACTACACAAAGTACTGCGCCTCCTATTGTACCTTCCCAAGTTTTTTTAGGTGATATTTTAGAGAAAGGCGTTTTGCCAATGAAAGAACCTACGATATAAGCCATGGTATCGTTTATCCAAATGGAGAAGATGATGGATATTACGACTATATTTCCAACACATAAAGCACAAGTATCAGGTCTGTCAAAACAAATATCTTCATAAAGCCAAATTAGCATACCAATAGAAATTGAAATATATACCACTCCTAACAAAGCGGAAAACGAAGCTTTAGAAAAAATTTCCTTTTTAATTTTAATGAAAACACCAATTAGTAGAATGAAACTGATAATTCCGAAACTTACTATAAAATAATTCCAAATTTCAAACCCATAATAAGTATGTCGAAAAAAATAAATACTTAAGCATATTGCGAATGCACCAGCGGTTAAAGATGCTTTGTAAATTGGAAGAAATTTTTGTTTGTAAATATTTTCGATAAGTTTAAAATACTCAACCCAACAACCGAAATGTATTACTGACATTAAAATTAAAAAACTCCACATATTCCACAACAATCCCACCAGCATTACCGCCGCAAAAATTACCGCCGTTAATGCCCTTGTCTTAAAAACTTCCTTATTTAAAGCCACGCTTAGTTATTTTGAAAATGAGTAATGGGTTCTTTTGGAAGCGATGCAGTTATAAGCATTCTTTCGTCAGCTTCTATTTTTGCTTTGTTTTTTGCAGAGTATTTTGTTAGTATAAAAAAGAGCCCTACAAGTGCTACAATGCCCACTATGCTTAAACTCCAATGCACATGAGGATCTATTTTATCTAACTCCACTTTTCCTGTTTTTAAACGCATAGCATACAACGCCGTAAGTGCAAATGCATTGTTTAAAAAATGCGCAATAATGTTTATCCAAATATTTTTTGTTTTGTAAAACATAAGCCCTAATGCAAACCCCAATACTGCTCTACTTAAAAACAGGTAAATAGATGAGTGAATTAAACTAAATATTAGCGATGTAATGATGATGGCAGTAACAGGTGTTTTTAACCAGCGTACCAAAAGATTTTGTAGGGTTCCTCTAAAAAAAACTTCTTCAAACATAGCAGGAAAAAATGCCATGATAAATAATGCAATAATATACTCTTGCATACTTTTTAAATTGCTTAAAGCTACAGCTTGTTGCGTATATAAATCTTCCATATGTTTTGCCGCTGCATCTACCCTTGGAAAATACGATACCACATATTTTGTAAAATCTGCTAATGGCGATGCGGCAATGGCTGCAGCATACATAATCATAAAAGCCAATAAAACTTGAAACACATTTATATGCTTACTAAAACCTAGCCAATGAAAACTTTTCCCATTGCTACAATAATTCCACAATACAGCAGGTATAAACATTAATACAAAAGTGCTTATTACTTGCATAGCTCTTGCCATGCCCACATTTTCTGGCGCCATCATGGCTTTCATTGTTGCATCGGCATCCATCATAGATTTGCCAGAAGGTAACATTTGCATGGTAAACAATAATTGCACACCCAATACTAAAATAAACCCCAGCCCTAAAAATGCAAACAAAAAACCCATCTGTCCCAAACCTGTAAAACCTTTTATACTTCTATACTCCATAAAAAAATTAGTTAATGATTCTTATATTTTAATCATTGCAAATCTATTGCATAATAAAAGCAACATTGAAAAACTGAACTTGAATGGAGCGTCGCCAATGAAGCCCAATCAGGGCTTTTCGGCTCGTTACCAAAAAAGAAGAAAATCTATTTAAGAATCAAA
>JAYSWO010000515.1:0-18728 GCA_043717975.1 Ferruginibacter sp.
GTCCATATTATCCTTTTTCTCGTAAATCAAGTATAATATAAAAGGGTGGAAAATCCACCCTTTATCTTTTTTATCTCGGACAATAATAATTTAATATTAACTTCGCACACATAAAAAAATGAAAGCAGACTACGTTTTATATAAACTTTTTAATACTGACCCAAGCCAATTTGCAGAGCGAATTAAAACCGGCTATAAGCATTATATTCAAAATTATCCCACTACCATTGTTTTACAAACAGTAGCAGCCTGTAATTTGCCTTGTACACATTGCTTTATAAACAACTATGGTAAAGAAATTATAGATGGCAAAAAGAATATTATGAAATTGGAAGATTTTATGATAATGCTTAACCGGATTGAAAAAGTGGTGAAAAAAGCAGATTATTTTGGATTTTCATCTTTTGAAGCATTGCTCAATAAACATCTTTTTGAAATGATGGATGCTGTGTTAAAAATGAATCCGAACATTAAATTTCCTTTTCTTTCCAATTCGATGCTTATGACGGAAGGTGTAATTGAAAAATTAGCAAAGCTTCCCATTACAGATATAAATATTTCGCTAGATGGTTTATACAAAGAAACTGTAGAAGCATTTAAAACCGGCGTAGACTACAACCAAATTTTACATGCCATTATGCAGCTAAAAGAGCATGGCATGATAGACCGTGTAGCCGTAACATTTGTGGCACATAAAAACAATATTGAAGAATTACCCGATTATGTCAACTTTGTAAACTCACTTGGTGTAAAAACAATTTATCTAAATAACCTAATGTCATTTACAGGTATGCACAAAAATATTTATCTCTACACCAAAAATGGAAACGACCATGCGCAAGCCATTTTTGATGAAGCCATAAAAAGAGTAAGACAAAATGGGCAAAAAATTTGGTTACCAAAACTTACGCCTAAAGTAAATGGTTGTACCCAACCCGAAGTATTATTTATAAATAGCAATGGTGATGTAGCGCCATGCGATTATCTTGCTGTATCTACCCCATTTGAATACTTTGGTAGTCACAAAATATCAAAGCCAGTAATTTATGGCAATGTACTTAAAGATGATGTGTTAGAAGTATATAGATCTGCAAGAGCTGCTGCATTTAGAAAAACACATAGAAATGGAAAATTACCTACAGAATGCGACCATTGTATAGATGGATACGGCCTTATGTGTAGCAAAAGAATAGTGTACAAATAAGCCACTTTATCATTTGCACATAAAATAAGCTCCTACAAGCCAATACTGAAAATCAGAATTTGAAAATGGCTGTATCATGTTTGGTAAATAAAAACACATTTCTAATACTTACTCGGGTAGATTTTATAAAGTAGGTTAGTAATATCATAAATCCAACAAAATTTGCAATAGAAAAAATGATTGCTGCTGCTAAATAACCGTATAGCGGAACAAAAATAACATCTCCAATTATTATCAATGTAAGAATAACAAAATTGGCAATGAGTACAATGTTTTGTTTGTTTTTACCTTCTAAATATGATATTAAAATCATGCACATAGCAAGACAATAGATACCTATAAAAGTGCCTAATATACCTGCATACATCAGTGAAAAATCAATACCCAAAAGCCATACAAAAATGTATTTACCAGTTATTAAAAGAAAGATAAATAATAAAAGAAATGCCAATGTAACCAATCTACAAAAAAAAGAAATTTTATCTGCAAATGCATCCAAAGCATTTACCGTATAAGGAAATATAACGCCCCCCAATAGGTTTGGAAATATCAACGCCATTTGTCCAATTTTTGATATTTGTACATAATTGCCAAGTGCTATTGCGTCACAATATTTTTCTACAAAATAAAAATCAGCACGCATCACTAAAAACAACAATACACTTCCTGCAAAATTGATGAAGGAAAAACAAAATACTTTTTTTAAAGTATCTTTTTCTAACTCAACATTTAAAAAGCTATTTTTATTTGAATGATAAAAATAACTGCACAACCATATGAGTTGTAGCAATACGCCCATGCTAAGTATTAGCAATAACCTGTTTTGCAATCCATTTACGATTCCATCTAAAAAAGAAAATGTAATAAATGAAAAATACAAACCTACGTAAACAATTGTTTGCAGAAATGCTATAACTGTACTTATTACATTTATACTTACATACATTCTTTTTACTTGGTAAAATGAAGTAACATAATACATGCTAATGTTTCCAACAACAAAAATAACGCTCCAAAAAAAATTAAATACCACTGCTTCTTTCACAAAATACTTTAGCACGAAAAAAGTAATTACAACTTGTATTATGGTAATAAAAAAAACAAATTTTGCCAAGGAGCCAATTTTCTTTTCATTTTTTGATGCATAATAAACAACCCCATTTTCTAAGCCAAAACGCAATATGGTACTTATTAAAGAAAAAATAGCAAGCACATAAAAAAAGCTAGCACTAGTTATTACACCTAATAATCTTACCATAATAATGTTGTTTACAAAAGTAAACAGCATGGTAAAAATTTTCCATCCAGTGTTGTGCAGTAAAGCCTGCTTTATGTTCATACTTAAATCAATTTTACACGTAAATATATTTTTTAAAATTGTAAAAACTAAAAATGATTAATTTAGCCTTATAATTAAGCATATATGGCCTTTCAAAAAAATGTAAAAAATACTGTACAGAGTGAACAAAATACGGGTTTTGGCACCAATGCTTCTTCTTATGGTGGTAGATTGTTAAATAAAGATGGTTCCCCAAATATTAAAAAATCAGGGGTTGGCTTTTTTGAAAGATATAGTTGGTTTCATAGTATGCTTACCATGCGAGCATGGAAATTTTTTCTAATCATTTTTTCATTTTATGTGCTAGTAAACTTATTTTTTACCATTATTTATTACACAATAGGTACGCAATATTTAAGTGGTCTTATTGTAACTACAGATCTCGATAAATTTATGGAAGCTTTTTTCTTTAGCACACAAACCTTTACTACGGTAGGTTATGGCAGAATAAGCCCATTAGGATTCACCATGAATGCGGTATCATCATTTCAAGCACTTATTGGATTACTCAGTTTTGCTGTAGCTACCGGGCTTATGTATGGAAGATTTAGTTTACCTAAAGCCTATATCAAGTTTTCACAAAAAGCGCTTATAACGCCTTACGAGGATATTACAGGGTTGATGATAAGACTTGCGCCTTTTAAAAATACCTCTGCCCTTACTGATGTAGAGGCCAAAGTAACCCTTGCTTTAATTATGGAGGAAAATGGCAAATTATCCAACCAATTTTTTAACCTTAGCTTAGAAACAGTAAAAATTAACGCACTTGCCTTAAGTTGGACACTGGTGCATCCAATAAACGAGGATAGCCCTATTTATAATTTTAATGCCGAAGATTTTAAAAAAGCAAAAGGAGAAGTAATGATTTACATAAAAGCATTTGACGATACTTTTAGCAATAATGTAATAGCTCGAACTTCCTATACGTTTCACGAAATTGCCTATGGCTATAAGTTTACACCAATGTATAACAGAGACAATACTGGGCAAACTACTGTATTACATTTAGAAAAGTTAAATGAGTGTACAAAAGTAGACATGCCGCCAATAAAGAGTGATACATGAGAAATAAGTAAGCACATTACATAATACTTATCTAGGTTCTAATAAATAAAATTGGTAAGGATTTAAAGTGAGATACTGATGGTCATAACCAACATGAATGGTTTTTTCACTCCAATGATCATATAATTCCGTTGGTTTTAAGCCATTTTGCTTAAACGTGTACCAGCTGATATTGGTATGTACTTCACTAAAATTAAAAATACAATATACCCTATCATTTTCCCATGCACGTAAATAACCAGCTACCTTATTGTTATTGGTATTAAGCCATGTTAAGTTCTTTTTATCGGCAATTACAGAAAGTTTTTTTCTGATAGAGAGCAATTTTTTGGTGAGCGAAAATATAGTATGTTCAGTAGTATCCTCTATTTTTGCTCTGCTATTTTTATCCCAGTCTATCAATGGTCGATGCATCCAACGATTATCATAATCTTTGTCTTTGTCGTTCAGATATGAATAATCATTTGTGTACCCTTGCTCATCGCCATAAAACAAAATGGGTAGCCCTCCAATAAAAACACTTTGTGCTTGCATCAAAATTATTTTTTGAATAGACATGGCAGTTGCTACCTCATCATTATTCTCTAGTGCTTTTTCTAACCCGCATAAAGATGCTAATGAGCCACTAATTCTTGCATCGCCAGTTTTCTCATTTACAGAAAACAATGCACCTTTTGCAGGTGAGCCCATATAATTTCCTGAATAATAATTTTTTAAAAATGACCGATGTTCGTATGGATTATACCCCACCTCTCCTATCATATAATCATCATACCCAAGCCCAATATCATCGTGGCAACGAGTGTAGGTAATCCAAGATGTTCCATAGGGTTTTTTTAGTAAATGTTTTTGTGCTGTAAGCATTATCCTTGTATCGCCTGTAGCCAACGCATCCCATTGAAGTGCCATCTGTGTTGCATTGTAGGCAAAATCACTTTCTCTTGTTACAAAATCATTTTCGCCAAAATATTTCATTATTTCTGTTGGAGAAACAATTGCCTCTGCCAATAAAGCCATTCCTGGGGTAGCTACTTGTACACATTGCTTTATTAACTGTATGATGGTATGGGCTTCCTCTAAATTCTGACTGGAAGTACCTTGTTTTTTCCACAAAAAAGCAGGTGCATCTATTCTTAATACATCCACACCAAGGTTGGCACAAAAGAAAATATTATCCAGCATTTCATTAAATACTGCGGGGTTTCTATAATTTAAATCCCATTGATAATGATGAAAAACCGTCATTACCCATTTATTCAATTCTTGTACGTATGTAAAATTACCTGGTGAACTTTCAGGAAAAACTTCGGGCATGGTTTTTTCTAACTCATCAGGCATTTGCCTATCGTCAAAAAAGTAAAAATAGTCTTGGTATTTCTTTTCACCTGCTACGGCTCTCTTTGCCCACTCGTGTTTGTGCGATGTATGGTTTAAAACAATATCCAACATTAAGCACATATCTTTTTTGTGCATATTGTTTTGAAGTTCTCTTACATCTTCAATATCGCCAAATCGAGCATCAATTTTTCTAAAGTTGCTTACGGCATATCCACCGTCACTTTCATTTTTAGGGCTTTCAAATATTGGCATTACATGTAAAAAATTTACACCTAGATATTCAAAATATGGCAACTTATTTGATAATTTTTTTATGTTACCACAAAATCTATCCACGTATAAACTCATACCACAAAGCTTATTACTCAAAAACCATTTTTCCTCTTTATTTTTTGTTTTTACTCTATCCAGTTTTTTTAAATCATTGCTTCTGTTTAAAAATGCAATATCAATAATTTGTAAAAGTTGTGTGAATGATGTTTTGTAATCTGGATGATCTGCATATAGTTTATTAAACAACATTTCAATATCTGGCATAGCAGCCGCTAGCCGCTTTGTATAGTTTTCATTAATAGAAACCATTACTTCCTCATTGTTCAATATGGTGTTTGTTGTAATCATTAATATATGCTAGCCGTTAAATATTTCAGTGTTTAAGTGCTTGAATGCTTCCATTGCCCCAAGGTATTCGCATGTTCTTGCACCAGCTTTGTTTGCATTAGATATAATATTTGTCCATTGGTCTAATAAAAGACTTTCTATTTCTATTGTACTTTTATTCCTTAATTGAAACAAAAAAGCGCCAACGAATGCATCGCCAGCGCCTGTTGTATCAATGGGGGAAATTTTTATACTTGGTATTATTGTAGTGGCATTTTTATAACCAAACATTGTTCCTTCTGCTCCAATGGTAATGGCAAAATTGGCTGAAGTTTTTTCTAACAATATGGCAGCAGCTTCTGCCACCGTTTTTGTTTTTGTAATTAGCAATGCTTCTTCATCGCTCAGCTTAAAGAAATTACAGTTCTGCAAAAAATACCAACTCTGTTCTATAAAATTTTCGGCATCGTCTGGAAAAAGCAAGTGCCTATAATTGGGGTCAAAACTTACAAAGATATTCTTAGCTCGGGCTGTATGTAATAAATTTTTGTAGGCTTCTTTTAAGGGCCCGTTTAAAAAACCTGTTGCACTTCCAAAATGTACTATACTAAAATCTTCTACATGTATTCCTATAACATCCTCCTTACTCAATTGCCCATCCGCACCTCTGCTAAAAACAAAATCTCTTTCGCCATTTTCCATTAGGCTTACAAAAGCCATGGTTGTAAAATATTTTTCATCTTGCAGCATCCATTTTGTATCTACACCAAAATCTTTCATTACTTGCACAAGTTGAATGCCAAATGGGTCTTTACCCACTTTTGCAGCAAGCGCTACCTTACCACCAAGCGCAGCAATGGCCGCTGCCACATTGGTGGGTGCGCCTCCTGGTTTCTTTAAAAAGTTTTCTCCATTAGATAAGCTTTGCCCTTTGTCCGTACAAATCATATCTATTAAAGCCTCTCCTATGCAAAGTATTTTGCTCATACAATTTTTATTATTAATGACCACCGGTTATTGGTGAAGACATAAGGTCGTTGGTCAATTTTTTAGATTTAATAGTTAATGTAAGCATTGCAGCAATTACTAAAAAAATTGCTCCAAAATAAATAGCATTTACAGGTTCTTTATTCAATATTGAATTAAATATATTTCCAAATGTTACAGAATAAATTAACATTGGTATTACAATCATCATATTAATAATACCCATATAAACTCCATATCTATTTTTGGGTATATCATTTACCACGAGTAAATATGGCACTCCCATCATGCTTGCCCATGCGATTCCAAACCCAATTAATGGTATTAGCAGTAAATATTTATTTTCTACAGAAGGAAAAATAAATAAAGCCAATGCTGCTATTATAAGACATATTGCGTGAACCCATTTAGGACCATATTTTTTTGCAAAACCAACCAATAAAAAAGCTGATAAAAAAGTAATTACATTTGTAAAAGAACTTACTGCACCTCCCCATTGTACAGCTTCTTTATACATTTCATTAGCAGCACTGCTATCAGTAGTTTTAAAAACAGATTTTGCAATAGTCAAATCTTTATAATCCCAATAGCACTTTAAAGCAAACCATTGAAACATATAAACTGCAAATAATTGCCACATCACTTTTGGCATTTCTTTAATAGCACTAAATATTTCAACAAAAGGAGATAGTAAACTAAATTTATGTTTTTTAAGTTCTATCAGTTCTTCTTCTGTAGGTGGAATTTCTGGAGTAGTGCTTGTACTCCAAAGCACACTACCAATGCTACAAATAGCACCTACAAAAAAAGCACCGAATACCCAATAGGGAATATGGTTCTTTGTTTCTAAATTAAAAAAACTGATTAGTGGAAAAAGAAATAGACAAAGTGTGCCTAACGACTGTCCAAGACCTGTAAAAAAACTTTGTGCTAAAAATCCAGTAGGTTTTTGATCATCATTTAGCTTATCTGCTACAAATGCTCTGTAAGGTTCCATAGCTGTGTTATTTGCAGCATCTAAAATCCAAAGCAAACTTACTGCCATCCATAATTGAGAACTAAATGGAAAAAGAAATAAGCCAATACTGCAAAATAAAGCTCCTATTAAAAAATAAGGTTTTCTTCGACCCCATTTTACACTCCATGTTTTATCGCTCATTGCGCCAATGATAGGCTGAATAATCAAACCAGTCAGTGGTCCTGCTATTTGCAAGATTGGTAAATCTCCATTTTCGGCACCTAGAAATTTATAAATTGGATTTACTGCATTTTGCTGTAGTGCAAAACTATACTGAATGCCAAAGAAACCAACATTCATATTTATTATTTGCCAAAAACTTAACCGAGGTTTTAATAATGCCATTCATGCTAGTTTAGTTACCAAATATAACTTTATAATAAGATGGTTTTTACGTTATTGAATGTGAAATTTGCCGGAAAGTATTTGCAAACGTTTGATACGCAATTTGCAAACGTTTGATGTGGGCAAAAAACAACCGCTCTTGCTATCCAAAATGTACAGACACAAAAAACCGACAAGGTTTAGTTGTCGGTTTTTTCATTTGCAAAAAGAATATAATTGGTGCTGTATATTTAAAAATGATAAGAAAAGCCAATATTTATTAAACCAGCTTTGTTTCTAAAACGATCATTTTGCTCTGGCGTTGTTTGTACTTTTGTTGTAGTAACCAACTCTGTAAACAAATATTGATAAGCTATTTTTGCACCAAATTTTTCAGTAAACTTATATCGAGCATAAAACTCAGAATTTAATGATCCTCTATCATTATTTCCAACTAGCAATACATTAAAACCTGCTGGTTTTGCTTTTGTAGTTGTTGCTACTCCATTAGAAATAAATATGGGTGTTCCCTCTGGGCCAAATGATGCTCCTATTAAATCTATATTAAAACCTGCTTGTAATTTTGGAGTAATGTTATAACCTAAATTGATTAATATATTAATAGAAAAAGCACTAGGCTTTGGCGCAAGTAACGTATCCTCTTTTAATTTATCTCCTGCTAAGCTAGATGGTGCAGAAGTAAAATTAAC
This sequence comes from Ferruginibacter sp., assembly GCA_043717975.1. GTDB lineage: Bacteria > Bacteroidota > Bacteroidia > Chitinophagales > Chitinophagaceae > Ferruginibacter. The sequence continues at coordinate 8,586 of JAYSWO010000515.1, forward strand.
CCCTGTACCATAAAAAGTATTAAAACGGGCACCTGTACCTATAAAGAATTTTTTGTTCTTACCAAGGTTCCAATTATAAAAATAACCAGCTACTACACTACCTTGCTTATTGCCAAAGCCAAAACTAAGGTCAGCTAATTGTTGAGACTTGGGATTATTCGCTTTTTGAGCTTTAGCTGCAAATGATGCTGATAGGGCAATCATTGCTAAAAAAATGTACTTTTTCATAAATTTAATATTAGTTTTTTCTAATTACAATAAAAACAAGTATTTAGTTTTCTCCATATTACTTTTTTCAAAAAAAATACAAGGATCAAACTACAGGCAAGATTTTACAATGTATATGAGATACCTATGTTTAACATTCCGACTTTATTTCAAAACGATCATATGCAGTAGAAATGCTTGCTTGTTAGCAAAACCAAAACTCACAGTAGCTAATTGATTATTTTTAGGAATGGTATTTTTTTACCCCATTGCATTATCATTAATTAAAATACTATCAATACAAATAAAACAAGTTTTCTCTTGATCATGTAATTTATCACTGTAATACATTTTACTTATTTTCTACTTCCTTATCCTTCACTATTGTTAAATCTTCCAAAGCTACTGTTATCGGCATTATACCCACCTGCACAATTACTTTTTTGCCTCTTATTTCTTTTACCACCCCAATACTTCTGTTCTGTCGCATTCTTACTTTATCGCCTATTTTTACCTCGCCAGCCACTTCAATAAATTTTTCGTTTAGCTTTTTCTTATGGCTTTGTTGTTGTAGTTTTTCTTTTTGGTTAAAGAGCAATGCATGTATCATTTTTACTACTGTATCTTTATCTTCTGCCTTTCGCCATTCTATTACCATGGCTTTTAGGCGGCGCTCCATGTCTTTGAGGTAATTAATTTTTTCTGCGCTTATTTTATTTTGCTCCTGCATGCGCTCCATCTCTTGCTGGTGGGTTTCTTTTTTTACTACACGCTGCATTTCTTTTTTAAGCGCTTCGTTTTCTTTTAATAATTCTGCAAGGGTTAATTTTTCGGCATCAAGCTTTTGTAAATCCTGTTCTGTTTTGTTTAATAATTTATCAAGCCTAAACTGGTCTTCATCTACAATTTTACGAGCACGACTTATTAACTTTTTATCTAACCCAATTCTTTCTGCTATAGAAAATGTATAAGAGCTACCGGGCTTACCTATTTGCAATTTATACAACGGCAATAATTTTTCTTCATCAAACTGCATAGCACCGTTTATAATGCCACGCACTTTGTTTGCCATTACTTTTAAATTGAGGTAATGCGTAGTTACAATGCCAAATGCATGTTTAAAAGCCAACTCTTCCATGATCACTTCTGCAAATGCACCCCCAAGGTTGGGATCACTACCGCTGCCTAGCTCATCTATAAAAAACAATGTTTTACCATTGGCGTTTTCTATAAAATGCTTCATGTTTTTTAAGTGCGATGAATAGGTACTCAGCTCAAATTCTATGCTTTGTGTATCGCCTATATGTATAAGTACCTGCTTAAAAATGCCCATCGTACTATCTGCGCTTGCAGGCACGAGCAGCCCACTTTGTACCATTATTTGCAATAAGCCAACGGTTTTCATCGTAACCGTTTTACCACCTGCATTGGGGCCGCTTATTACCAATATACTTGCATCGTGGTTTAGCAAAATATCTGTAGGAAAAGTTTCTTTACCACTTCGTTTATTAAACAAAAACAACAGTGGGTGATAGGCTTTTATTAAATGCAAATGTGCTTTGTCCACCAACTGAGGATATGCGCCATTCATATCTTGTGCCAGTTTGCCTTTGGCTCTTATAAAATCGTACTCGCCAGCAATATCATGATAGCTTTGTAAGAGCGGAGCATACATACTCACTTGCTGCGTAAGTGCACGAAGTATTCTATAAATTTCTTTTGTTTCTTCATACTCTAATGAAAATATTTCATTGTTCAGTTCTGTCGTTTCTTCAGGCTCTATAAAACTTGTTTTGCGACTTTCGCTTTCGCTGTGCAATACGCCTTTTACCACACGCTTTTGTTCTGCAACAACTGCAAGCACTCTCCTACCATTCATAAAACTCTCCTCTATATCTGCCAAAAAACCTTGCTTGTTTAGCTTAGAAACAATTCTGTCAAACATGCGCCTTAGCTCTCCACGCTTTTTATACAGCTTCATGCGTATATCAAACAGCGCTTCGCTTGCTTTATCTCTTACCACACCTGTTTCGTCTAGTATCTCATCTATTAATACTTTTATATTTTTTTCGTAATAGTTTTGGTCTATCACTTGTGTAAGCCCAGGAAAAGTGTCTCTTACCTCCACCGTAAACCATCTAAAAATACTTTCCATACTCATTACCAATCGGCGTATGAGTATAAATTGCTCTCCTGATAGTGATGCGCCGGGAATGCCGAGTAATTTTAAATCTCTAGAAATATTGGTCGTAAAATCGTTTGGAAAATGTGCGCCACTATCCAATATCATTTTAAATTCGTTGGCTTGTTGTAGCTCTAGCTCAATGTACTCCTTACGTGTGTGTATGCGCAGTTGCTCTGCTTTGTGCTTGGCATACTCAGTGCGACAATGCAAGGCAAGTAGTTCTTTTATTTTATCGAACTCTAGTTGTTGTAGGGCGGAGGTAGGGAAAAATTTCATTTTTGGTTTTATTGTTTTCGGGCTGCGCCCTCTCCACGGGTTACACCCGCGGTTATGCAAAGTCAACCCCGTTGGGGTTGGTTGTGCATCATCTACTACGCTATCTATTGCATAATAAAAGATGAAAAATGGTATGCCGTACAAGTGAGTGACACAACGATGATGACCATAGCTTACAACGTTTGGACAAAAAAGCTTTGCTTTTTTGCCCAAAACTAAAAGACCTCACCCCCGCCTCTCCAAAGGAGAGGAGCCACACTCCAATACTATATCGTTCGTAAAAGTATCGAAGACTAAAGTCCCCATTCGGGGGATTTAGGTGGCCTAATCATCCAACTTCAACACTGCCAAAAACGCCTCCTGCGGCACTTCCACATTTCCTATTTGGCGCATACGCTTTTTACCTTCTTTTTGTTTATCCAATAGTTTTCGCTTACGACTAATATCACCGCCATAACATTTTGCGGTTACATCTTTTCGCATAGCGCTTATGTTTTCACGAGCAATAATTTTTGCACCAATGGCTGCTTGTATAGCCACTTGAAACTGCTGTTTGTCCAACAAGGTTTTTAATTTTTCGCAAAGTTTTCTACCAAATTCTGCCGAGCGACTTCTATGAATCAATGCACTCAATGCATCTACTTTTTCGTTGTTTAATAAAATATCCATGCGCACAATATCGGCATCTCTAAAACCTATTGGGTGATAATCGAACGATGCATACCCACGGGTTTGCGATTTTAATTTGTCGTAAAAATCAAAAACAATTTCGGTAAGTGGCATCTCAAACGTAAGCTCAACACGGGTTGGGCTAAGGTAGCCTTGGTGTATCAACATGCCACGCTTGCTTATGCAAAGCGTCATAATGTTGCCAATATATTCGGGCTTCGTTATTATTTGTGCTTTAATATATGGCTCTTCAATTTTATCTGTACGAGTAGGGTCGGGCAACAACGCAGGGTTGTGTACATGTATGATTTCGCCTTTGTTGGTGTGCGCAATAAAACTCACGTTGGGCACTGTCGTTATCACCGTTTGGTTAAACTCACGCTCCAAGCGCTCTTGTATAATCTCCATGTGTAGCAAGCCTAAAAATCCGCAGCGAAACCCGAAACCCAATGCCTGTGAAGTTTCTAGCTCAAAGGTAAGCGATGCATCATTGAGTTGTAATTTCTCCATACAATCACGCAGCTCTTCAAACTTATCCGTGTCCACCGGAAAAATACCTGCAAACACCATTGATTTTACATCTTCAAAACCATCTATGCGACTAAGCGTAGGGTTGGCCACACTCGTGAGTGTATCACCTACTTTTACTTCCTTTGCATTTTTAATACCTGTAATAATATAACCCACATCGCCACAAAAAACTTCGTCTTTTTTCTCCATGCCAAGTTTCAAAATACCCACTTCATCAGCAAAATATGTTTGGTCGGTGCTAAAAAATTTCACCTTCTCGCCTTTTTTTATACTGCCTGCAAAAATTCTATAGTAAACAATTATTCCTCTAAAACTATTAAACACACTATCAAAAATTAATGCTTGCAAAGGCGCTTTTGGGTCGCCTTTTGGCGCAGGAATACGAGTTACAATTGCAGCAAAAACATCGTCAATACCAATGCCCGTTTTACCACTTGCCAACACAATATCTTCGGCCTTGCAACCTATCAATTCTATAATTTCATCCGTTACTTCGGGTATCATGGCGCCATCCATGTCCACTTTGTTTATTACGGGTATTATCTCCAAATTATTTTCTATAGCCAAATACAAATTGCTAATCGTTTGCGCCTGTATGCCTTGCGTAGCATCCACGAGCAGCAGCACACCTTCACATGCCGCAAGCGCACGACTCACTTCATAACTAAAATCCACGTGGCCGGGCGTGTCTATCAAATTGAGCACATAATCCTCCCCTTTGTACGGATAATTTATTTGTATGGCATGGCTTTTTATGGTAATGCCTTTCTCACGCTCAAGGTCCATATCATCAAGCACTTGGGCTTGCATATCCCGCTCACCAATGGTATTGGTGCTTTGTATAAGCCTATCGGCAAGGGTACTTTTTCCGTGGTCAATGTGTGCAATTATGCAAAAATTTCTAATATTCTTCATGTGAATGCTTTCGGCGCCTGTTTTTAGGCTGCAAAATTAACGAAATAAGTTGATTAGTGGTTGGGTTGATTGGATTGGGGGTTACGGGTTGGAGAGTTACGGGTTTCGGGCCTGCCTGCCGGCAAAGGCAGGTTGGGGGCAGTTTGTGGTTTATCGTGTACTGTCCGTGAACTTTTTATGAAATCACTAAAGCCAATTACTTCTTTTTAGGTAAAGTAGGAAAGCCCGGTTTCTTAACCTGTTCATTAGCCTTGGCAAGCTTATCGGAAAAAAGTACAACATTGTCATACTTGTCTAAAGATGTGTCAATGCGAACCGCAGGTACTTTCTTTTTATTTATGTCAAGCATTGTTTTCATTAGTCAAATTTAGGATTTTTTTGGGAGCATGGGCAAGAAGAGTATTGTTGGACTTCAGTCCCACGCTATTCGCTGCAAGTCCTCGCCCTCGGTCCTCGGGCTGTGGGCTTTTCGCTTCTATCGTGGCTAGGCGGAGCAGTAAATCTTTTTTCAGCTTTTATTGAGGAGTAGATTGAAGCGGATGATTGAAGCAATTTTTTATCCAATATTTTAAATTGCAAATGAAACAACAATAAATTATGTTTGTTTATCAAATTTTTATAGAATGCCACAAACAGACATTACAAAAACAAAAATAACAACTGCATTAACTCCCAAAAAAAATTTGGTTGTAAAACCGAAAACTACATTTAAAGAAGATTTTGACAATTCACTTACCATAGAAGAAGCAAGGGTATTATCTTTAATGCATATACGTGGGTTATGGAAAAAGTAAAAATCTTAACACCCTAAATTAAGACACTGATTGACACATTATTTTTTTTATAATGACACATAATTTGGCTTTTTTTGAAAGTTAATTAGAGTATTTAAAATAAAAAACATGACCCATTACGATTTAACGCATAAGATTTATTCGGAGAATATTATCGAAATAAATGACAAAATTAAACTATCGAAGTTTCCCATAACTTTCAAAGTATTAATAAACTTTTCTTTAAAAATCAATGATATACTAAAATGCTTGAAAAATGCGGAAGAAAATGAGTGTTTTTATTCAAGTCAAGGATTAACAAGAATATTATATGAACATTATTTAATAGCTTTCTATATTTGGACAAAATGCAGGACTAATAACAATGATGAATGTGCTTTAGACTACCATGATTACTATCCAATTTTTGAATTAATAAAACAAAATAACTACAATTCTAAACTTGATAAAAGTTACGACAACACTAAAACTCCATTACAAAATTTCTTATTAAAATATCCTAAAATTGCAAATTCTAAAGTGCCTTTTACTGAAGAATCTCTATTGGACATAAATGTCAGGTCAAATAAATTTGACATAAGAAAAATCTTAAAATTTATGGTTGAGAACTAGACCCAAATGACTTTTATAAATCAACTCATATTTTGGTTAATGATGTTTGCAAAAAATACAATAAAATATCATCCTATGTGCATGGCGGAAGAATGGCGGAATTAGAAACTTTTGAAAACACTTTTCATATTGACAAATTAAAAATCATAAATGAAAATGTTGGATTTGCGGAAATATTCTCTCACCAAATTTTAGATTTTATCATGATACTTATAATAATAGAAGACAAGAGTTTTATTAAAACTTATCAACCTATTTACGATTTCATTATTGACAAAGTGAATGATACCTAAAACTAGAAATCGTTAAAATTTAGTAGTTTTGCTTTTAATAAACTAAAATGCAAATAGGAGTAAGTTATAAAAGTCCATCACTAACTACACATTATTTAAAAATGTTAGCCCCTACAGGCATACGTATGGCTACTTGTACAGGTTTTTTATATGAATTAGAAGAAGAAATATTTGTAATTACAAATGGACACAATGTAACTAGAATGAATCCTGAGCAAACAAATCGAATTACAGATAATAGTGCATCCTTTCCAACTAAAATTCATACAAAGTTAAGAGAGACCGACCCTGATAATTCAAATAAAATTTATTTGGGAAAAGATGTTTCAATTCAATTATACGAGGATGAGAATTTTACAAAACCATTGTGGTATATACATCCTATGCATGGATATCTTGTTGATGTAATTGCTATACCTTTAGAAAAAATATCAAATATTCCAAGCATATTAAAACTTTTTCCAATTAACAAAATGGAATTTGATATTGATTATTGTCCACTTGTAGCAGATGATGTATTTATTTTAGGTTATCCACTAGATATATTAACAGAATTAGAATTTCCAATTTGGAAAAGAGGTAGTATTGCTACAGAGCCAATAATCGAAATTGATAATTTACCCAAATTTTATGTTGATACTGCATCTAGGTCAGGAATGTCGGGTTCACCCGTTATTATAAGTAGAACAGGTTTACATAATTATCGTAAAGGACAAGATACAGGTAAAGAAACGATAGGGACAGGCACAAATTTTGTAGGAATATACTCGGGAAGATTGGGAGCAAATGATATGTTTGAGGCACAATTAGGTATTGTTTGGAAAGAAAAAGTAATACTTGAAATTTTAAAAGCAAAAAAAAGGGGAACTATTGAATTTCAAAGTTATTGAAATAAAAAAATCCCCTACAGACTAGAAATGATGCGAAGATTTTGTGGTTTTTGCCTCCGTTGGTCATCCGCTACGTTCTTCGCTGCAATCCTCGCCGCTGCTTGGTCTCTTTGACCTGCAGAGTACAAAAAACGAAAAACTAAGTAGGGATATTATATTTGTACAATTCAAGCTATCACAACAATTTTAACATGCAATATAAAATTCAAACTACTTTTTGTATTTTGTTTACAATTTTTCTGCTTAGTTGCCAAGAGAATAAAAATCCTTGTTCGCTTTCAGAAGGTACTTTAAAAGACTTAAACAAATTAGATAGTTTGTTAAGCATACAAAAACATGTTTACAGACATAATGCATGGATGAAAAACAATTACAATGAGCCATCAGTTATGGATGCTAAAAATGAAACTTACAGGTTTACATTAGAGACTTCATTTGATGGTAGTGAAGTATACAGAATTGAAAAGAAGGATAATAAATATAAGGCTATCATAAAAGTATTTGCGTATGGAGATACAATAGGAAAATATAATGAATTCGAAATTTCCAAAGAAGTTTGGAATAGTATTAGTGAAAGCCTGAATAATCTTGATTTTTGGACATATACTAGTTCAATAGACAGAAAAGGGCTCGATGGTTCATCATGGATACTTGAAGGTTATAAACCAATAAAAGATAAATGCACATTAAGAAAATACCATTCGATTAATCGTTGGTCACCAAATGATACAACTTTTATTTCTATGTGCGCATTGTTTGATAAATTAAAATAATTAGCTTAAAACATAGTTTATAAAAATCTTCGCCTTGGTTCGAGTCTTGTCTTTACACGCCATTCGCCCTGATTCGAGTCTCCTCGGATCACTCACTACAATAAAGTAAGTTTGAATATTTATTCCTACTCAAAATTATTCACAATCCTCTCCCTATCCTCATTCTCCTTTTCATTCTTATGATACAGCTCAATGAAAATTATCTTTTGCTCTTCTTCAAAGTGGGCATAAATCAATCGCAAGCCCGAGTTTACCCCACGCCCTTTTAATGCTTTGCAAGCAATCTTTTTTACTTTTATGATACAAGTCTGTAGTCCTAAATTATCTATACGAAAACTAAATGGCGGTCTTTCGTTCGGCTCTACAGCCAATACTTTTTTCACCACATCCAAATCATCGGGCAGTGTCTTGTATTTTTTTACAAGGTTTTTCATATCCTTCTTAAAAGCTGCTAGTTCGTCAAATATCATTGCTCATCCATTTCGTCGCCATAGTTTCTTACAGAGAAGGGGGCATCCCTATAAAAAGCCAATTCATAGTCTATTACTTCCCCTTCTTTAGATGCCAACCAAGGCATATCCTTATGCGAATAATTACTAATGGCAGTTGCACTCCAATCGCTCAGTTGGGCAATTACATTATCTATCACTACTTTTTCACTAGCTTTCAATTCTGTTAAATCTGCCTTTGCTAGTGGTATATAACGGGTTTGCATTTTATCAAAATATTCCGTTTTTATTCTTTGTATTTGTCCGTTTTCCATCATTTGGTTTATGATGGTGTCTAGCTTTTGTGGCACAGGACCAAAAGGTAATTTTCTATATTTTGCTCCTGTTAAATGTTCTTCATACAATTCATAATAATTAAAGTCTGAAAAATAAAGCAATTTATATAGCACCGTTTCGCCTACGTTAGGCTTACCTGCGCAGCGCTCAAGTATATACAACAACACATTTTTAAACTTATTTACTTGGAGTGTTGGTACAGAAATACGCTCTGTTATTTTTTTTGATTTTGCTTCTGCTTTCCCTTCTACATCTTTGCTTACAGCAAAATTTTTAGACATAAAATCATCTAAAGAAAAGCCCAACAACATAGAAAGTCGTTGCAATTCAAGCACATCTACACTCCTATTTCCCAACTCTATTTGAGCCAACGAAGGTCTAGATATTTTAATAGCTTTTGCCAAGTCTTCCTGCGACAGCCCCTTCATTTTACGAAGCTCCGTTATTCGCTCTCCAATTTGTTTTTGCGATAATTTAATGTTCATACAAGGTCTTGGTTTCAGATAATAAAACAAAAATAGCATTTGTTTTATTATAAAACAAATAATTGTTCGATTTAACGAATAGAGTAGATTTGCCACCAGCAAAGATTTGAAATGCAGCAAATGTACCTTTGAAATCTGTACGGCAAATTTAAAAAGTGAGGGTTTATTAAGAATAAAAGAATTAATTTGTTCATTTGTTATAATAATCTTGGGTAACTGAATAATCATAAAAAAGATTGTTAAAAAGGAAAGAACGTGTACTAACCGAGGAAACAATATTCTACATTACAATTAACACTTTCAAATGACGTCATCATATAATTTACATAGAACAATTGCTTTTTCAGTAAATGCTATAATTATTGCACTTATTATTTACTTAATAATCAAGAGCGACTCTGATAAATCTCCAATTATTTTTATGCTGTTTTATCCTGCATTAACAATCTTGATTTTAACAATCTTCCTTGTTTTGAAGTTTTTAAAAAAGGCAGAAGCAAAAATTTATAAACAAATTCTTATTGGATTATTATTACTATTTTTTCCTATAGTTCTTTTAATTTCACAATATTAAAAAAATATAACCTCAGATTTAAGAAGCATTTAATACCCACCACTAGCAGATTTTAGGCGCAGCTAATGTGTCCTAATGGGTCGAGTAGGCAAGGGCATTTCAGCCCAAGCCGCTCACAGAACCGTGCTTGACAGTCTCCCATCACACGGCTCTT
>JAYSWO010000516.1:0-7057 GCA_043717975.1 Ferruginibacter sp.
CCTATATAAAACTGGTTATTTTCTTAATTTTAAACCATAGGGAATAAAAAAGCGGTTTTTATCGGTGTTTTTTTTGCGTAAGCAGGTGATTTTTGTGGATAAAACGGGTTTATTAACATCAAAAGTGCATAACCATCTTTTTTGGTGGATAAAGCCACTTTTTGTTCTTTTCGTTTTGGGAGAGAGTGGGAATAAATAATGACCTTTTTGCCTTTTTTTGGTAATGGTTGATTTTACTTTCATTTTACAAGCATTCCGTTAACATGTTTTTTAAAAAAAAGCGGCGTTTTATTTTCCACTCCTATTTTTATTAACCTATGTGGGTAAAAGCACTTGGCAAATAGCAAAATACAGTTGGCAATAGATTATGGTAGCTTTTAAATTATTGTTAGTTTTGTGTGAATTACTGTGTATAAAATAAGAATTTGGATTTTCCTACGATTTTAAAAAACGACTTTTACACTAATTAACAGCCCTAATAGTAATAAGGGTTATATAAATAATAAGTATTAATACATATTATGGTAGATATTAACACACAATTAGATTTTGAAAAAATTATTTCTAAAAAAGGTTTTCTCGATTTGGAAGTTGACCCCAGCTTAGATCTTTTTGCAGAAATAGAAAAACTAAAAAAAGAAAAGAACGCCATCATCTTAGCGCATTATTATCAGGAGCCAGATATTCAGGATATAGCAGATTTTATTGGCGATAGTTTAGCGCTTGCGCAAAAGGCACAAAGTACCACTGCGGAAATGATTGTTTTTGCAGGGGTGCACTTTATGGCGGAAACGGCAAAAATCTTAAATCCACAAAAGAAAGTACTGTTGCCTGACCTTAATGCTGGCTGTAGCCTGAGTGATAGCGCACCACCTTTATTATTTAAAGCTTTTAAAGACAAACATCCAGATCATATCGTAATTACATACATAAACTGTAGCGCAGGTATGAAAGCATTAAGCGATATTATTTGCACCAGCAGTAATGCCCAAGCTATTGTGGAAAGTTTACCTGCAGACCAAAAGATTATTTTTGCTCCCGATAAAAATCTTGGTGCTTGGATAAACAAGCAAACAGGTCGTAACATGGTTTTATGGAATGGTGCATGTATGGTACATGAAATATTTAGCATGGAAAAAATTACCAAACTAAAAGTGCGACATCCACAGGCAAAAGTGTTGGCACATCCTGAATGTGAAGCACCTGTACTTGCATTGGCAGATTATATTGGTAGCACAAGTGGTATCTTAAAATATGCTACAAAGAGTGAAGCTAAAGAATTTATTGTAGTTACAGAAGCTGGTATTCTGCACCAAATGCAAAAAGACAATCCTACAAAAACTTTTATACCGGCTCCACCTAACAATGCATGTGCATGCAACGATTGCCCATATATGAAATTAAATACATTGGAAAAATTGTATCTATGCATGAAATATGAATTGCCAGAAGTAACGATGAATGAGGATCTTCGAATAGCGGCTAAGAAACCAATGGATAGAATGTTGGAGATTAGTGCTTCTTTACATTTATAATTATTTTTATTTTCGTTTTTTGTAGTAACTTTAAAATATATAAAAATACTAATTGTTCATTTTCAAAATATTAATTAAAAATGTCTATTCCTTCAGTTGATTTAGCAGATTTTTTAAGTGGTGACCCGGTAAGAAAAAACGATTTTGTGCAAAAGCTTGGTAAAGCTTACGAAGAAGTAGGTTTTGTAGCAGTAAAAAATCATGGCGTACCCGATCATTTAATTGCAGATTTATATCAGTATGTACAAGAATTTTTCTCATTGCCACTAGAAAAGAAAAAAGCCTATGAAATTGCTGGCTTAGCGGGCCAGCGTGGATATACCAGTTTTGGTAAAGAACACGCAAAAGGTAGTGATGCGCCTGATTTAAAAGAATTTTTTCAATACGGGCAAGTACCGAGGGATAATTACAAGGAAGAAGAGTTTCCCGATAATGTGAAAGTAAGTGAGGTAGCTGATTTTAATAAAACATTTGATGATGCATATAGAGGATTTGAAAAATCAGGTACGGCATTACTTCAAGCCATTGCATTGTACCTTGGTTTAGAGGAACATTATTTTGATGGATATGTGCACAATGGCAATAGTATTTTACGAGCTATTCATTATCCGCCTATAACACAAGAACCCGCAAGCGCTATCCGTGCCGAGCAGCATGAGGATATAAATCTCATTACACTGCTTGTAGGGGCCTCTGCTGATGGTTTAGAGATACTAAGCAAGCAAGGAGAGTGGGTGGCCGTTACCAGCCTTCCTGAGCAAATAGTGGTGAATGTGGGGGATATGCTTCAAAGATTTACCAATAATAAATTAATAAGTACCACACATAGGGTGGTAAACCCAAAAAGGGAATTGTGGCATACAAGTCGTTTTTCTATTCCTTTCTTTTTACATCCTCGCAGTAGTATGAGTTTAAAATGTTTGGATAGTTGCGTAGATGAAGCACATCCTATAGCTTACGAAGATGCTACGGCCGGTGAATATTTAGATGAAAGATTGAGAGAGATTGGATTAAAGAAATAGAATATTTAGTATTCAGTACTTAATATGTAGACTACTGATATTTTAAGCTGCTTATGTATAGGCGGCTTTTTCTTTGTTTATATTTTTAGTTGATTTTATTTTATATTTGATTTTAGCTATTTACTTATTTGAAATTATTTCGTCATATAAAATTTTTAAAAACTGTATTTTTTTACAGCCTTACTGCTTTTGGTGGGCCACAGGGGCATCTTGGTATGATGTTGAAAATATTTGTACAAAAACACCGGTATATAACTGAAGAAGAATTGGTTGATTTTAATTCCTTTTGTCAATTATTACCTGGCCCAGGAAGCACCCAAACCATTACATTAATTGGTTATAAAAGAGGAGGAGTTTTATTGGCAATACTCACTTTAATTATTTGGATTTTGCCTGCCTGTATTATCATGAGTGCATTGTCTTTTTTAATAACATTGCATCCTACAAAAAATTACTCTCAAAATCTATTTAAGTTTTTAGAACCAATGGCTATTGGTTTTTTAATATATGCTAGTGTAAGAATGTATGGTATTTCTGTAAACAACTTTATTACCAGGGTAATAATGATTATAGCTACTATTGTTACATTTATTTTTTTTAAAACACCATGGGTTTTTCCCATACTCATAGTGTGTGCAGGTATAGCTACCAGCTTAAGTAGTAAACGTATACCCGAAAAAGAAGTGGTTAAACCTAGGCAAATAAAATGGACAAATATTTGGTTGTTTGCTATTATATTTTTGATAGCTGGAATACTTAGTGAAACAGCTCGTAAGCAACAATGGGGGAATAGAAAGGCGTATAATTTATTTGAAAACTTTTACCGATTTGGTAGCTTGGTTTTTGGAGGTGGAGATGTTTTATTACCCATGATGATTGATCAATATGTAGTAAGGCCAAATGAAAAACATGTGGATGCAGAATATAGAATTGCTGTGGACAGAGATGACTTGCTAACTGGTTATGGTTTTGTACGTGCCATACCAGGACCAGTATTTTCTGTAGCAAGTTTTACTGGGGGAATAGCCATGAAAGGAAAAGGGCCGGGTGATCAATTGCTAGGATGTATAATAGGAACCATTGCCATTTTTTTACCAAGTGCTTTGTTGGTTTTATTCTTTTTTCCTGTATGGCAATATTTAAAAAAGTTTGTGGCTGTATTTAGAGCACTGGAAGGAATTAATGCAGTAGTAGTAGGTTTAATGGCAGCCGCAGCTATTTATCTTCTAAGCGTAAATTTTAATGTTCAAACATTTAATTTATCGATTATACTTTCTGCATTGGTAATTATAGGCACATTTATTTTTTTGCGTTTTACAAAAGTACCTCCTCCTGTAATTGTATTGTGTTGTGTAATTTTAGGCTGGATTTTCTAAGTGGCTTTTATAATAATTTTTCAATTCTATTTCTTCCATCACAGCATCGGTAACTAGATATCGAATTGACTTTTTATCCTTTATATTTTTACGAATTTGTGTAGATGATATTTCTAATAATGGAGCATCTAAGATGGTTATATTTTCTGAATTTTTTTCTATAAGAAACCCGGGACGATGGTAAATAAATATATTATAATTATTTATTATATATTTATAATTCTTCCATTTTTCTACATTTTGAAATCCGTCACTTCCCATAATGATTGAGAAAATATGTTTTTGATATTTTTCAGAAAGATATAAAAGTGTATCGGCTGTGTAAGATGGTTTTGGTAATTTAAATTCTACATTGCTGGCCTTTAATTTTTTTTCTCCTTCAATGGCAATTTTTACCAACGATAATCGGTGTTGCTCGTTTAGTAAACTGTTGGTATTTTTAAAAGGGTTTTGTGGAGAAACTACAAACCATACTTCATCTAATTCAGTATGATTTGCAATGTGGCTTGCAATAATTAAATGGCCTGTATGAATGGGGTTGAAAGAACCGAAGTATAAACCGATTTTCATTTATTTATTTTTTGCCACAGATGCCACAGAGACACTGTTTCATTTCGTGTTTAGCAAATTATTTTCAATTTTCGAGTTGTTGTAATTTTATATAATAACCTTTATTTTTTGTCACAGATTAAGAGTTTTATTATTTTATAAATATACTTTTATTTTCCCTGTATTTTTTTCTGTGCTTCTGTCGCAACAACCTTTTCTTCTTCCACCAAAATATGTTCTGCCTCATCCAACCTTAAGCTCAAAGAATATCCAGCTACTGTTACAGAAATAGGATCCTTGAAAGGAGCAATTTTATCTACGGTAATTTTTTCTCCAGGTACACAACCCATCTCCATTAACTTTAAAAAAATATCTTCATTTTCAAAAGCACGAATAATTACTTCTTTCCCAATTTTTATTTCTGATAACTTCTTATACATTAGCAAATAGTTTCTAATTTTACAAGGCGTAAAAATAACTTATAACAGCAATCATTCATTTCGAAATAAAGAAAAGATGTCGGTAAATTTTCATCAACTTACTAAAGTAAACTTACAAAATAGAAAAGCCTTGAAAGCCTTTATACCTAGGCTGTTTAAAAAGGAAGGGAAAGCTTTTGAATCTTTGAGTTATATTTTTTGTTCTGATGAATACTTATTAGAGGTAAACAACAATTTTCTCCAACACGACTTTTTTACAGATATCATCACATTCGATTTAAGTACCTCTAAATCTTCCCCAACTATTGGTGAAATATATATTAGTGTAGATAGGGTAAGCGAAAATGCCCTCACTCACCAAACTACTTTTGAGTTAGAGCTACATCGTGTAATCTTTCATGGAGCACTTCATCTTTGTGGGTATAAAGACAAGACTAAAAAAGACGCCTTATTAATGAGAGATAAGGAAGAGGATTGTTTGAATATGTATTTTGAGTAGATGTTTAAATAGTGTTTGTTCCACGAATCACAGTTTCCCACTGAAACATACCTTTTTCACCCAATAATTAAACACTACTTTTGTGTTGTAATAATGAAACAGTGTTCCACGAATCACAGTTTCTCATTGAAACATCAATAAAGTATTGTAATGGCAAGGAAGAAATGGACAGCAAAAGAAGAGGTAACTGAATTTGATATAAGGGTGAGGGATAAAAAGAAGTGGCAATTAGCATTAAGAAGGTATGTACTAGAGAAACAAGTATCAGAAAACTATGCCCCATATTTCGGTTTAGATATACAAAGTTTTAGAGAGTGGATAGAAATTCAGTTCACGGAAGATTTGAATTGGGAAAACTTTGCTTCAAAATGGCAGTTTGACCATATAGTGCCTGTGGCATATTTTGATTTTGCTATTGAAGAAGACCTAAAGCTTTGTTGGAACTTTATAAACATACGAGTAGAAAAGATAGATTTAAACAAGGTGAGGGGCAATAGAATTGATGTGATAGCTGTAAAACGATATTTTGAAGCCCTGTACAGTAAAACAAATTACTTCATTTGTACTAAGATGTTGGCTAAAATAGATGAGATAGAAGTATCTAATATTGTTAGTGAGCCGAAAATTGAAGCATTTATAAATGCTAGAAAAGCTGATTTTGAAATAATGTACAGTTTAAATGCAGCAGAATTTGCCCAAATGAATAAAGGTGTATCTTTTAAAGATGTTTTATTAGAAAGAGAAATACTTAGAAAGTTTGGATAGGGCTTAAATTATACAATGACTTAACCCGTAACCCATAACTTTTCAACTCGTAACTTTGCCCCATGTTTCCAAAATACGATATTATAGTAGTAGGCGCAGGGCATGCTGGTTGTGAAGCAGCAGCTGCAGGTGCCAATATGGGTAGTAAAACCCTACTCATAACGATGAACATGCAAACCATTGCCCAAATGAGTTGCAATCCTGCCATGGGTGGAATAGCAAAAGGACAAATAGTAAGAGAAATAGATGCACTTGGAGGGTATAGTGGCATCGTTACCGATAAAAGTATGATACAATTTCGCATGCTTAACCGCTCAAAAGGACCTGCGATGTGGAGCCCAAGGGCACAAAGTGATCGTATGCTCTTTGCCCAAACATGGAGAGAAATGCTGGAACAAACGGAGCATGTAGATTTTTATCAGGATACGGTATATAATTTAATAGTAGAAGAAGGGGTAGTGAAAGGAGTGGTTACAGGACTTGGCCATAGAATTTATAGCAACTCAGTAGTGCTTACCAATGGCACTTTCCTAAATGGTGTAATACATATTGGTGAAAAGAACTTTGGTGGTGGAAGGGTAGCAGAGAAAGCAGCCACAGGAATAACAGAACAATTGGTAGAATTAGGATTTGAAACAGCCCGTTTAAAAACAGGTACACCACCACGTATAGACGGGCGAAGTCTCGATTATTCTAAAATGGAAGAGCAAAAAGGCGATGATGAACTCGTAGGATTTAGTTATTTAGAGAAACCAACTTTAAAACCTGAAGCGCAAAGAAGCTGTTGGATTACTTATACCAACCAAGAAGTACACGATATTTTAAAAACAGGTTTTGAAAGTAGCCCCATGTTTCAAGGGCGGATACACGG
>JAYSWO010000517.1:0-2831 GCA_043717975.1 Ferruginibacter sp.
ACGGCGCAAAAACAATAAAATGGCTACAGTAGTTAGAGAAAACATTGGCTTACTAAACGATAAGCTTACCGTAAAACTTACAAAAGAAGATTATTTACCAGCTTTTGAAAAAAAGCTAAAAGAATACAGTAAAACCGCAAACATACCTGGCTTTAGAAAAGGAATGGTACCAGCAGGTATGATTAAAAAAATGTATGGTGCAGGTGTTTTTTCGGATGAAGTGCTTCGTACTATAGAAAAAGAATTATATACTTATTTAGATGCTGAGAAACCAGAAATTTTTGCTCAACCATTGCCTCTAGAAGGTGAAATGAGCAAGTTGGATATGAACAATCCTTCTGATTTTGATTTTTCTTTTGAAATAGGATTGAAATCAACTTTTGAACTACCAAACCTCAGCAAAGCAAAACTTACCCTTCACAAAGTAGAAGCTACAGATGCCATGGTGGATGAAGAAATAAGCCGTATGCAATTAAAGGCTGGTAAAATGATAGAAAAAGAGGTAGTGGATAATGAAGAAGATGTCGTAAATGTTTTGTTTACAGAGTGCGATGAAAACGCTATTGACTTAGAAGGTGGAATTGTAAAAGAAAATTCTGTTTTGGTAAAATATTTTAACCCTAAAATGCAAAAACAAATGATGGGTAAAAAAGTAGGAGAAAATTTTGTATTTCAACTGGCAAGTACATTTGAGGGAGACAAATTAGAAATGATGTTGCAAGATCTTGGTTTTGCAAAAAATGATGAAACGGCTTCGCAAAAATATTTTAACCTAGAAATAAAAACAATCGGAATTGTTGAAAAAAGAGAATTAAACGAGGAATTTTTTAATGAAGTTTATCCTGGCAAAGGTATAAACACAGAAGCGGAACTAAAAACAGCGTTAAAAGATGAAATAGAAAAGTATTGGGCTTCGCAATCTGCCAATCAATTACATGATCAAATTTATCATTTATTATTGGAAGATACTAAAATGGAATTTCCTCAAGCATTTCTTACTCGTTGGTTAAAAACTGGTGGCGATAAACAACGTACGCAAGAAGAAGCGGAAGCAGAATATCCTACTTTTCAAAACCAATTGAAATGGACATTGATAAGCGATACGATTATCAAAGAGAACAAACTAGACGTAACAGAGGAAGAATTGCGTACAAGCATGAAAGAAGAAGTGAGCCGCTATTTTGGCCAAATGAATATGGGTGAAGATATGAGCTGGCTCGAAAGTTATATCGATAGAATGATGAAAGATGAAAAACATGTGGACAGTACATATCGCAAAATGGTAACAGAAAAATTATTCCGTTGGGCAGAAAGCCAAGCAAAACCAACAGAGAAAAAAGTAACATCTGATGAGTTGGTAGCTATGCAGCACAACCACCAACATTAGTAAAAAATATATTTTACATTATTCTCCCTTTGCAATTTGCAAGGGGATTTTTTTTGCCGAATAGTATTAAAATTACCCAACCATTTTTAAAATAGAATTGTCAATACTAACAATAGAGGTCTTTTTTATAAACAAAAAATAATTGCTAACGATTGTTAGCTTTTTAAAAATAATTATAAACTTAAGTAAGATGTATCTACCGTATTTACAACAAAATACAGCATATTTATAAAGTTTTGTTAACGCTGTAACTTTTAACAATCTATCTCGTTTAAATAAACAAAGAGAGAATTAAATTTGATTTATCATTCACATCAAAAACCAAATAACATGAAAAGAATAATTTTTACCTTCATCATTTTGGCAGCAGGTTTTGCTACCCAAGCACAGGAGCTTGCACCAGATCAAAATCCTAATTACAAAGTAAGCATGGATAAATATGCAGCTACGCAAGTAAGCTTGCAGAGTACAAATAATACTACCATACAAAGCACTTACAAAGCCTACGACTGGAGCACTGCAAAAGCTGAAAGAAAAGCGGAACGCAGAAGTTTTAGAAGGGAGAGAAGATTGTTTAACAATTTCAATAATAACTGGGGTAATAATGGTTGGAATAATAATTGGTATGGTAATAACTGGAACAACAATGGTTGGAACAATTTTAACAATGGATGCCAAGGCAACCGTTTCCGTTGGATATGGTAATATATTTTTTCTTTAATTAAATTTTATAAAAACTTAAAAACTCGCCATCATGAAAAAGATACTTATACTAGCAACAACAGCTTTCATTTTAATTTTATCATCTTGTGCACATAAAGTAACAAGAATAGATCCTGTGGACACACCAGATATAAGTGGCAACTGGAATTATACAGACAGTCGTTTAACAGCAGAAGAAATGATAAGCCAATCCCTTACTGGAAAATGGTTAGGCGATCACCTTCAAATAAAAGGTAAAAGACCTGTAGTAATTGTAGGGTTTGTAACCAACAAAAGCCACGAGCATATAGAAGCAGAAACATTTATGAATGACCTTGAAAAATCGTTTGTAACTACAGAAAAAGTAGGATTGGTACAAAGCGGTAAAAAACGGGAAGAAATGCGTGCAGAAAAAAGCGACCAGCAAACGAATTCAAGCGTAAGTACCATGAAAAAGTTTGGTTTAGAAAAAGGTGCTGACTATATTTTACAAGGGTCTATTAATTCTATTGTAGATGCTTTTAAAAGAAAGAAAACGGTTACATACCAAATAGACCTTGTGCTTACCAACATTGAAACTAACGAAGTGGTTTGGATAGGCGACAAAAAATTGTCTAAGAATGTAAAAAACTAATTTTTCGCATCAGTTTTCTTATTTCACTTTAAAAACTATACTGATGATACGCACACTGCAACTGGCATTGGCAGTATCTATGTTGGTGCCAGTTCTCTTTTCTTGCGC
>JAYSWO010000518.1:0-7040 GCA_043717975.1 Ferruginibacter sp.
AATCAAAGAAGGCGATGCGGTATTGTGTTTCAATTTTCGTACAGATAGATGCAGAGAAATTACCGAAGTGCTTACACAACATGATATG
Organism: Ferruginibacter sp.; assembly: GCA_043717975.1. GTDB lineage: Bacteria > Bacteroidota > Bacteroidia > Chitinophagales > Chitinophagaceae > Ferruginibacter. The sequence continues at coordinate 89 of JAYSWO010000518.1, forward strand.
CCGGAAGTTGGCATGCATGCATTAAACTTGCATTATACTACCATTACAAATTACGATCACACATACAAAAATGTATTTGTAATGTACGATAAAGATAATCTAGATAATACCATTGGGCAAGTAATAGCAGCTGCAGGCAAAACACAATTACGCATTGCCGAAACTGAAAAATATCCACATGTAAGTTTCTTTTTTAGTGGGGGTAGGGAAGTACCATTTGCAGGCGAAGAAAGAATAATGGTATCATCACCCAAAGTAGCCACCTACGATTTGCAACCAGAAATGAGTGCCTATGAAGTAGCCGACAAAGCTATTGAAGCAATAGAAAATACGCTGCCTGATTTTATTTGTCTCAACTTTGCCAATGCAGATATGGTAGGGCATACAGGCGTATGGGAAGCAGTTATAAAAGCGGTAGAAACCGTAGACGAATGTGTGAAAAAAGTAGTAACAAAAGCACTCGAAAAAGATTATGCTATTTTCTTACTAGCCGACCATGGTAATGCAGATTATGAAATAAATGAAGATGGTACACCAAACACCGCACATACATTAAACCCTGTGCCATTTTTTGTGATAGACAACCATTGGAAGGGAGCTGTAAAGAATGGCAAACTTGGCGATATTGCTCCTACGATTTTAAAAATGATGGGCTTGGAAATACCAAGTGTGATGAAGGGGGAAGTGTTGATTTAAAAAAAGGAATTTGTAATTAGGAATTAGGGTGCCATTTTTTAAAACTTGGCATCTTTTTTATAAATCTCTCAACCATTTTTCTGGATTTTCTTTAAAAGCAAATACTGCATGTATTGTTACTAAAAAAATTTCTTTATCCACTGTATAATGAGCTGCGTAAGGAAATTTATGGATAACTGCAAAACGAACTTCATCGTATCGATAAGAGTTAGTTAATGGATTTATCCTTAGTGGCTCAATGGCTATTGCTAAATATGCTCTAAACCTATTCCCAAGATTTTTATTTATACCACTATACCATTTGGTTATATGCATTATTTGTTCAACAGAAGCAGGTGTATAAAGTATTTTGTATTTACTCATTAATCAGCATTAATTATTTTCCATGCTTCTTCTTCGTTCATTAAAAGCTCCGGATTTTTTTTATATTTTTCAATACTGTTTCGTACAAATTTTTTTTGTTCATCAGGAATAATAAACTCATGCTCTTCTTCAATGGTAAGTACAACAGCTTTTTCTTTATAAGCAGTTTTAATGGCATTTAGTACATCAATGTCAATATCTGCAGCAGATTTGAAATGATAAGTTGTGTACATAATTATTTTTTTAGATTGTAAAAAAGTTTCTAAATGCAATTTACGATTTTTTTTGAATTGGATAATTTATTGCACTTTTTTAGCCATGGGTGGGTCAAAATAAAAAATTTTATTAAGCTGTTGAATTTACAAAAATCTTACCTCTTAAATCTAACATCTTAAATCTTATATCTACCTTTGCCCTATGAATAATGTAAGAGTACGTTTTGCGCCAAGCCCCACAGGTGGCTTGCATTTAGGCGGTGTAAGAACCGTGTTGTTTAATTATTTATTTGCCAAAAAATATGGCGGAAAATTTATTGTACGTATAGAAGATACAGACCAAAGTCGTTTTGTGCAAGGTGCCGAAGAATATATTTTTGAATGCCTTGCATGGTGTGGTATACAAGCCGATGAGAGTGTAATACATGGCGGACCTTATGCACCTTATCGCCAAAGCGAGCGCAAAGAAACCTACAAGCAATATGCAGAAAAATTAATAGCCGATGGTCATGCATATTATGCATTTGATACACCCGAAGAAATAGAAGCCATGCGTGAAAAACGCAAAGCAGATGGTAGCGGGAGTTTGCAATACGATGCGGGCATACGCATGCACATGAACAATTCTTTGCGTTTGTTGCCAGAAGAAACAAAAGCTTTGATAGATGCTGGTACCCCATATGTAGTGCGCATAAAAGTACCAGAAAATGAAAGTGTAAGCTTTGCCGATATGATACGTGGCGAATTGCATTTTGAAAATGCCAATGTAGATGATAAAGTATTGCTGAAAGCCGATGGCATGCCTACGTATCATTTGGCGGTAGTGGTAGATGATTATTTAATGAAAATATCTCATGCTTTTCGTGGCGAAGAATGGTTGCCAAGCGCACCAGTACATATTTTACTTTGGAAATATTTATTTGGCTTAGATGACATGCCGCAATGGGCGCATCTTCCATTAATTTTAAAACCAGATGGCAATGGAAAACTGAGCAAGCGTGATGGTGATAGACTTGGTTTTCCTGTATATGCCATGGATTGGACAGACCCAAAAACAAATGAGGTTACAAAAGGGTTTAAAGAACTTGGATTTTTACCGGAAGCATTTTTAAACATGCTTGCTATGCTTGGGTGGAACCCAGGTTCTGAGCAAGAAATTTTTACGATAGATGAATTAATTGACGCCTTTAGTATGGAGCGTGTAAACAAAGCCGGTGCAAAATTCGATTTTGAAAAAGCAAAATGGTTTAATCATCAATGGATACAAAAAAAAGAAGTTGGGAGTTATGGGTTAGAGGTTAAGGAGCTACTTGCAGAGAAGGGTATTAACACGATAGATGAAGTTTATTTTGAAAAGGTATTAGAATTGGTAAAAGGGCGCTGCACATTGTTGAGCGATTTTTATGAGCAGTCAGCATATTTTTTTACAGCACCAACCACTTGGGATGTAGATGCTGTAAAACCAAAATGGAATGAAGAAAAAAATATTTTCTTTGTAGCATTTATAGAAAAAATAAAAGCACAAGAAAATTTTACTGCCGAAGAAATAGAAATAACATTTAAGGCTTTGGCTACCGAAAAAAATATAAAACCAGGCGAATTGCAATTGCCCATGCGGGTAATGCTTGTGGGTGCTAAATTTGGTCCAGCAGTGTTCGATATTGCCACTATGATTGGTAAAGAAGAAACGATAAGTAGGGTAGAGCGTATGTTGGCTGTTTTGAAATAGAGTATTATTGCCGTAAATGAAAATCCCACAATAGAAGATACTGTGGGATTTTTTATGTTTAGATTTTTCAAAACTTCTAAAAAATAATTGAGGGGCTTTATAAAAAAAGCAATGCATAATCATTAAAAAAATTACACCGCAAAACTCTCTCCACAGCCACAACTCCTGCTCGCATTCGGATTGTCAAAATAAAATCCTTTGCCATTTAATCCATCGCTAAATTCAAGCTCAGTATTTACGAGGTATAAAAAACTTTTTAGATCGCATACAATTTTTACACCCTTGTCTTCAAAAACTTGATCCATTGGTTTTACTTCGTTATCAAAATCCATTTTATAACTAAGCCCACTACAACCACCACCTACCACGCCCACACGAAGAAAATACGACGCATCATCTGCCACGCCGCTCTCTTGCATCAAGCTTAGTACTTTTTGCTTTGCTTTATCCGAAATGTAAATTGAATTATCTGTTGCAACCATAATATAAAATGTGCAATTATGCAAATGAGAAAATATGCAAAACTAAAAGCGAACTGCCCCTACTATTTGCAAATTTGCACATTGGCAAATTTTCTAATTGTTTTTAATGTACCACGCTCTCTTCAAACTTAAACAACTCCATGCCATTCTTAGCACGGTAATCGTTTATAGCTGCTTTTATAGCATCTTCTGCCAATACAGAGCAATGTATTTTTACTGGAGGTAAATTTAATTCCTCTACAAAATCCATGTTGTCTACCGTTATAGCTTCTTCTATGCTTTTTCCTTTTAACCACTCGGTAGCCAACGATGAAGATGCAATAGCAGAACCACATCCAAAGGTTTTAAACTTTGCATCAGTAATTACACCTGTAGCATCATCTACTTGTATTTGAAGGCGCATTACGTCTCCACATTCTGGAGCACCTACTAGGCCTGTACCTACGCTTTTATCAGCTTTATCAAGTGTACCTACATTTTTAGGATTTTGATAATGGTCTATTAATTTTTCTGAGTATGCCATGATGATAAAATTTGTAAATGTGACAATTTGCAAATGTGCAAATTGATTAATATTGTTACTTTATTATTATTTATTCCGTTTTTTAAACTCCCTCCTAACATTTGCAGATTTGCACATTGTCCCTATTGTTTCATTTGCAAATTTGCATATTATCCTATTTGCCCATTGCTTAATGCGCTGCCCACTCAATACTATTCAAATCTATCCCTTCTTTATACATTTCCCAAAGCGGACTCATTTCTCTTAACTTAATAACTGTATCACTTATTGCCTTTACGGTATAATCTATTTGTTCATCGGTTGTAAATCTTCCCAATCCAAAACGAAGAGAACTATGTGCCAAGTCATCGCCCAAGCCCAATGCTTTTAAAACATACGATGGTTCCAACGAAGCAGAAGTACAAGCTGAACCCGAACTTAACGCAATGTTTTTATTGAAACCCATAAGCAAACCTTCGCCTTCTACATGCTTGAACGAAATATTGGTTACGTGTGGTAAACGATGTTCACGACTGCCATTTACATATGCTTCTTCTAAAAGCAATAATGCGTTTTCTAATTTATCCCTCATTTTGCTAATGCGTTTTGTATCTGCTTCCATATCCTGCATACAAATTTCGCAAGCCTTGCCCATGCCAACAATACCCGGTACATTCAATGTACCACTACGCATTCCACGCTCATGGCCACCGCCATCCATTTGTGCCGTTACTTTTACCCGAGGATTTTTTCTGCGTACATATAATGCACCAACACCTTTAGGGCCGTACATCTTATGCGCTGTAAAAGCCATAATGTCTATACCATCTTTTATTACATTTACAGGTATTTTACCAACTGCTTGTACCGCATCTGTAAAAAATAATACACCATGTTTTTTGGCAATGGTACCAATTTCTTGTACAGGATTTATTACACCAATTTCATTGTTAGCATACATAATAGAAATCAAAATGGTGGTAGGCTTTATTGCCGCTTCCAATTCTGCTAAGTCTATTAATCCATCAGGTTTTACTTGTAGGTAAGTTACCTCTCCACCCAATTTTTCTATGTGCTTACAAGTATCTAATACTGCTTTATGCTCGGTAGTAGCTGTAATTATATGATTGCCTTTTTGGGCATACATTTCAAACACACCTTTTATACCAAGGTTATCGCCCTCTGTAGCACCACTTGTAAAAATAATTTCTTTCGGGTCAGCACCTATCAATTTTGCCACTTGCTCACGAGCATAATCCACGGCTTCCTCCGCTTTCCAGCCAAAAGGATGGTTGCGGCTAGCCGCATTACCATAATCCTCTAAAAAATAAGGCGTCATAGCTTCTAAAACCCTAGGATCCATGGGTGTAGTAGCATTGTTATCTAAGTAAATCGGTAATTTTAACATCTATCTTTTTATAATTTATATGCAAATTTACTATAAACGGCTTACTTTGGGTTTGCTATTTAAGAAATAAATATAAAACCATGCTAAAACCCGAACATATAGGCATTGCTGTAAGAGATTTATCAATATCTGTTCCCCTATTTGAAAAACTGCTAAATAGTCAGTGCTACAAGACAGAAACCGTAGAAAGCGAAGCCGTAAATACTGCTTTCTTTAAAACCGGCGACACAAAAATTGAATTGGTACAAAGCAACACCGAAGATGGTGTAATTGCCAAATTTATAGAACGCAAAGGCGAAGGCATGCACCATATTGCTTTTGAAGTAGCCGACATTGAAGCCGAAATGGCTCGGCTACAAGCAGAAGGTTTTGTTATACTCAACGAAAAACCAAAACTTGGTGCCGATAATAAACTCGTTTGTTTTCTGCATCCCAAGGGTACGAATGGGGTGTTGGTGGAGTTGTGTCAGGAGAGGGTTGAAGGTTGAAGGTTGAAAGTTGAAGGTTGAAAGTTGAAGGCTAAGGTTGCGGGTTTGTGGGTTACGGGTTGCGAGTTTTTTTAGGGTTTTGTGCTTTCATCATTTTGCGCAGCAAAATAACTTACCGCCTTGCTTTTTCATAAAACGCCTTACCGTCTTCTCGGCAAAAAAGAAAAATTATTTTTGGGGCTGTGTGCTGAAAACCTTTGTTGAGCATTTGTTCGGTCTCCTTCGCTGTTCCGTACATGTGCATATGCCTATCGGCATGCACATGCACATCGCTCAGTCCTCCGCAGCTCTTCAACGGCAAATCTTTTCTTGTCCCTATGCATGCGTTGAGATTTAGCTTTTTATCATAGCGGAGATTGTGCACAATTCCCATTATTATTTATAGATGACAACAAATTTGTTGTTAAACATTTTTGACACTAAATCTGTTGTCAAAAAAAGAATCTATTATTTTCATTGTAAAATAATTGGCAACCCAATATGAAAAAGTAAAAGTCGTATACCTTAAAAAAAGCAGAGTGGCATATTCAATTTTCTGAATTTTATACCATCCTAAAAATGATATAATTAAACTTAAAGCAATACAACAAATACTTACAAGCTGCCATAATTGTAAATAAAGTATTTTTTTATTTTCTTGATATTTTTTCCAAATTTTATTCGCTGCAAAATGCTGAAATAGAGCAGCGACAATCAATAGAGGAATAAATAACATGGCATACATCAATAGATAAATTGAGAAATCAAATCCAAATTCAGATTCCACATTAAAAAAATAATATTTATCTAGTGCAAATTCAAGTAAGGTGCAAGCAAAGAAAGCTACAAGCAATCCTAGTATTGGCGGAATAAATATTTGTTTGTCTTTCTTTTTCATTCATTTATTTACTTTCATATTTCCTAAACGAACTCAAAAACAACCCCAGCCCACCCGCCACCATCACCAATATGAGTAAAATATCAAAAGCACTCATACCAGCCAACGTAAAATGAATACTTGTAATAACACCTACAATAATTAACCCCAAAGCACCTACAGCCAATACCCAACCAATAATATTTTTATAAT
>JAYSWO010000519.1:0-7030 GCA_043717975.1 Ferruginibacter sp.
ATATGCAGCTCTGCTGTTTTGTGCGGAAGCGTATCTGTGCTTTGCATAAGGCTTCGTTATAATTTGCCGCACAGAAAGCTGCCACACAAAAGCCATCGCCTCATTTCTGCGCTAGGGTCGCACATCTCTGCGCCATACGGTGCTAGGGTCGCACATCTCTGCGCCAAACGGGGGCTAGGGTCGCACATCTCTGCGCCATACGGTGACTCACGAGAGGTTGCGATGGGCGCTCACAAAAATGCGAGGTGACCTACGCAGGCAAACAACAACGGCGGCTCTAATACTATATGGTTTTTAATTTTTCGTACAAATCAAAAATAAGACTATACTGTGTTTGGTCATTTATGGAATCTGCTGCCATCTTTTCATAAATATCAACAGCCCATTCACAAAATTCAATCCAGTCTGTTGAGCCACCAATTTTTTTTAACACCATCATTCTTGGTACTGGCGAGTGACAAATAAAGCTTGAGACATCTTCTTTGGCCAATGACTCCATATGCATTAAGACTGATGAAATATTTTGGTATTGCTCAAAAAAAGGCAAAATATCTTCATACACCATAGTTTTAAGTTCAGAGCCTACTTTATGTATATCGGCAGGTATATACAAATCTATACTACTTAAATGCTCAAACCTGCGGCTAGATTTATAAATGGTATAAGGCTGATATCCCAAATTATACTTTTTGTAAAATGGCTCTAATATGTTTTCTATTTCGGGGAAGGTAATATAACCAGCGATTGATGGTCTAAATCTAAAAATATGAGGATATTTTAGATAAGTTATCATTATTTCCGTATTTATTTTCACCAAAGAAACTGACCCAGCACCTACAGCAATTGCTTTAAAGTCAGTTAAATCTAAGTATTCTTTTATAGTGTTAATAAATTTTCTTTTATCCATAACTAAAGTTTAATAATGTCTGTTAAAGCATCCCCATTTTCAGAATCATAAGCTTTTAACCATTTATTATTGGTGTTTATAATTAAGTCTTTAGGTAGTTCAATTCCCGACACCGGGCTTTCAGGGGTCAATGGATTACTTCTTACTTTTAATGACCCTGCACTCTTCCCTGCATTTTGCGGCGGTGTTAAATTTGTGCCTAAGCTTAATTTGTTTTCTACGATAACCATGTCTTTAATTTCATCTGTTACTCCATCTGCCTTTTTTCCCCATTTTATATACACTTGGTCAGCTACAAAGTAATCTATCACTCTACCACTTGGTAAGGTAACAGGGCTTGGTAGCTTTAGCTGCACCTGTGAGTACATATCGTATTGATCTAAATCAATGTTGTTAAAAAAAGAAGCCGCTTTATTTTTCAAGCTAATATACTCTGCTGATAATCGATTTCTAAATCGAGGTAATAGAAAATCTTTTTCAAACTTTTTGCCTTTTACTAAGTATTTCCAAAAACTTGGCGATGTAGAATTTGCTACCTTTTGTGCAACAAGTGCCGCTAAATTTCCATCAACATTGCTTAGTATTTCATATGCCAATACTTTATCATTGGCAAACTCTTTGTAAGCTTTAAATACATCAATATCATCAAGGTCGGCTTTAAGATTAGGAAATTCATCTAAATGGGCAGAAAGCTTTGATAAGAAATTAGGATCTAATCTAATATTGTCGGTGTGTTTTGCCGCTATTTCCCAGGCCTTAATCTTCAATTGCCCATTATAAAACTTATCCAATAATGCCTGACTACCACTACCCTTGAAATCGTTTACGAAATCTTTCCCTTTGTCGCCCAAAGAGTTTAATATCACAGCCAGTTTTTCACAATCATTATGCGTAAGCAGTTGCTCATTTCCTACATAGTAAGTGTGTGTATTTTCTACTGTAAAATTATATACAGTAGTTGTAGTATCTAGTGTGTTATTGGCTCGCACTTTTGCAAATCCATTACTTGTTTGCAATTGCATTCCTACTGTTAAAACAGCAGCTTGTAACCAGCCCTTTGCGGTGTAAAACGTATGCTCAGGGGTAGCATACAGGGTATCTTTGCCCACTACCAATTTTTGCAGTTGCTTTGTTACTTTATTAAAAACATTGGTAACCTTTTTCCAAGTATTACTTTTTGTATTTTCATTGTAACTGCTTACTGTATCGTCTGTAGTTATATTCATTATTGCTTTTACGCCGTTTTTTGTATGCACTAGTGTTTGTGCCGTAAAGCAATTTACGCCAGTTATACATTTAATAGTGCCAGCATCATCAAAAAATAATAAATCATCTGTTACACCTTGATTGGCTGTATTAATATATTGAGCATTATCTATACTTTCACTCAATTTTGCTGTTGTGCCCAAATCATTAAGGTTGTCTATTTTATCTATTACCAATTCGTTATTTGTTATATGAGCTATTTGGTCACTAGGGTTGGTAGAGTTTACTTTAGCAAAAAATTTAGCCTCATTTCCTGTTCCAGTCTTCTTTAACAAATTTTGAACTGTCATTCTTTCCAAAATCGTTCTAACCCTAACTGTTTTTATTTGTGCAACGCCGCTAGCAACTGTTCTTAATTTTTGTAGGGCTATTTCTAATTGATTTGCTTTACCTGCCTGCCCAACGCTATTGGCAGCATATTTTTCCATTTCTAATGTTTGTATCAACAACTCCAAATCCTTACCAGCAGGACTGTTTACTATACCCGAAAGACTTGTGCTTGGGGTTTGTCCTATTACACCTAATTTATTTATATCATTACAAAGCACATCCACAGCTTTTTCATGTGCTAAAGCTCCTAATACATTTTCGCTTCTATTGAGAAGTTGTGTAGTATTAGCGGTTGTATTAGCTGTAGTGGACGCAATAGAAGTTAGATTTTTATACTTATTTATATCATACACCGTAGCACTGAGATTTGCTAAGCCTAATATACCTGAGGTAAGCTGCATGTACTTTGAAAATTGAGGATAGTCATTTTCAGTGCCACTTGCAATCAAACTCGATACAGAACTTAGCTTGTCTGCATAATTTAATAGTTTATAAAACAATGTACTCTGCGCTCCTGGTATTGCAAGGCTAGCAATATCTACTGCCGTTTGTATAGATTCTACGGTTGATTTTGCATCTGCCTTTTGTTCTAAAAAATAAAGCATGATGGCAGGCATGTAATAACCACTAGCTTTTTCATCGTATATGTTTAATAGATTATTTTTATCTGTAATTATTACTGGGTCTAAAGGATTGTAATTTATAGCAACTGTACTATTTATGGTAACAAAACCTGAAACAGTTTTATTTTCAAAACTCAATAGGTTACTAGTTTCATTAAAACTAACTATTGATTTTGTATCAGTAGGTGGAGGAAAAACTAAAGTACAAGTTTGGCATAAAGATTTTAATACTTCTTTAAACAATCGCTTCGTTACACTTACATAATTATAACTTACCATTCTATATGGATAATTGTTTTTTTGTGCTTCTGTTAGGTTGCTAAAATTATCAATGTTAACATCTGTAATTGGTTTTATGTTATTTAAATTAAAAGATAGACTAGAATTCATTAAATCCTTATACGCATTTAATATAAAATTCATAATCATGGTATTGAAATTTTTACCAGCAAAGAGTGTACGGTCATCTACAGCAGTTACGAGTGTGCCGAGTACATATTTATTACTGCTGTTTTTTATTTCAGAAAGATCTATTAAAAACTGAGCTCTTTCAGTACCTTTTTTACAAGTCCACATTAATTTATAAATTGCCTGCTCGTAAGGATCTGTAACTATTAAATTATTTGATGCATCTAAAATTCTAGCAATTAATGCCGCACGAGATGCAGGGCAAATTCTGCTAAGATCATCCACAGATATCGTACTAACTACATTTAAAATATCAGTAGAAGTTAGTGTCCAAATACTATCTTTTATAGGACAATAATTGTTTGCTGCTATTTTCTGTATTTTATCATTATACAAAACCTTTTGTGCATCTATTAGGCTTATAAATGTATTTAAGAATTCTACTAAAAGTTCATTTTGTGGTCTAGTAAGCCAGTTGTTTTTTACCATAAGCCAATCAAAATAACCACCAACTAAATCTGCTTTTCCTGTAGTTAAAAAATGCCTTGGTGCACTTTCTAATGTTAGTAAAGTATTTATAGCAAACATAGCATTTACCTTAAAGGGAGTCCAATCATTAAAAATACTTGTCATCCTATCATATATCTCAGGATATACCATACGGTACTCCATTATTTTAGCCACCAAAAGATATTGTGTATTTCTTTTAGTAGTGTCCATATCTGCCATAGTACTTGCAAACATTACATTAAACGATTTAGAGGATACATTATAGCCTCCTATATGATAATAATCAAATCCGTTTTTGGGTATCCATCCATCTGTACCAACTGATAATGTGGCACTTGCAGCATCTTTCAAATTAATTACATCGGTTTGTCCATCATCTTTTGTAACATAATCGTGTGGCAAGCCTTCCAATCTATATACTGTAAAACCATATTGATAAGGTAAATGAACATGAGCTACTCCCTTTTCTTCTAAAGAATCCTTAGAGGCGTATTTCGTAAATTTTATATTCGTGTTAGCTTTTGCATAGCCAATAAAGAAACTATTACCACTACTACTGATTCCAAATCTTGCACTATAATACACCTTATCCTTCCCTTCCATTATTTCAAAGCCATCCAAAACACCTGTAGGCATTAATGGTATCTGACTATACTCTCCTATACCAAAAGTAAAATATGCCTGTACCGCTTCTTTTGGCAAACAAACAATTTTTTTATTGGGTGCTAAAAAAGACACTGTATGGTTTTTATTTCTCCACTCTTTTGGAATTCCATTTTCAAGAGCATAGCTTAAATTCCCTTCATCACTTTGAAAAATGCCTAACACAATCGCAGGGTCATGTACATAATCCCATTGTAGTTTTGTAAGGCTTTCTCCAGATGGATAGTCCATTATATTAGCAGGTTGCAACAATCCTTGTGTAAAACCGCTGTATTCAAAAGTATGTTTTAATGCAAATATTCCATGCCCTATCTCATGTGTAGCCGTTTTTCCTAAATTACCTCCAGTACCTGCATTGGTAAAAAGATACCCAAATTGTTTGCCTCTAGGCATATCCCCATAGACTGTTGCACCATTAATGTTTACAGCAGCTTGGTTTAAAACAAATAAATATACGGTAGTATTATTTACAGCTCTATTAGTTTTGTAAGCAGTATTTAAATCTTTCATTTCTGCTGTTAACTCACTCCATGTTCCACTACCATCTACTTGCAACCTTCCGTCTTTTGGAGGGGCATCCCAGCTATCATTCACAAAATTGGCATCTACTGTTACATCCCAGTTCACACAAATCTTCCCATAAGTTCTATTAAGAGCATTTGCAATACTATCTCTGTTTATCGGTGCCCCATTTACAGGCACTAATACCAATTTTTTATTCTGTACTGGATAACTCGCCACCAGCACCTTCCCTAAATTCAAATTCTTTGCACCCGTTTGTGGGTACACCGCATATATTTCTTGGGCATCTTTTTCAGGGCCACCTACTATGTTTATTTCGTAGTTATATACTCCGCCTGCGGTACTGTCTAGCAGCTTGTGGTTGTATATAATACCCTTGCCGCTTATAAACTTTATACTGTCGTACTTTAAGCTCATATCGGTTTTGGTAAGCGTGGCTTTTAGGTAGTCTGCCGCTGCGGGGGCTATGGCTTTGGCACTTACATAATATTTGCCGTTTGTTTTGGTTTTTATGCGCTCGTACTCTTTGTTAAAGGTGGTGCTGTTTGTATATACCTGCTTCCATTCATCAAAGGCGTATTTTATTTTTGGTACATTGTACTCCACAAATTTTACAATGGCCCTATCATCGTCTATAAGGTCTTTGTTCATTTTTCTTAAAGTAGTATCGCCGCCTGCCTGCCCTAGGGGGGTTACGGTGCCATTGGCATTTACTTGGTATATATTGCCTGTGGTATCTCGTATGGTTTTGGGTAGGCTGTTTACCGTATAGTTAATGGGCGAGCCGCCTGGTGGTGTTGCAGGGGTTATTACAATGGTTACCGGCCCACCTTGCCCTGTAGTTGTATTGTACCCTGCAGGTGGAAAAGGATCCTTCATTGTAATACCTCCTGGCCATTGTATTGGAAAACCTACTGTAGTATCTGCCTGTGTTTGCCCTGTTACTACGCCGCCTACACCATAGCCTGCTGTGTAATAATCTATATAATCATCTATACTTTCTATACCGCCTTCGCTTGGGTCGTAGGTGGTTTGTATTTGCCCGCTAAACAATCGTTTTTCTCCGTTTACATTGCTTAATGTTATGCCTGTAAATACCACGGCTAGTTTCATATTTCCTAGGTACGATACGGGTACATAACCACCTCCGCTATAAGTACCGCTGCCCATTGGTGGCGGGGTGTTGGTTACTACTACTTTAAAATCGCCTGCTCGTATGGTGTCGCCAGGTACGAGAGGGCCTGAGTATGGGCTAGGGTTGTTGGCAGGGGTGGTTAGGTTAGGGTCGGTACCACAGTTGGGTACGTTTACAGTGGTATAAGTACTATCCTTGGTGGTAAAGTATCTGCTTCCTGCAAAGGTAAATACGCCTTCTTCGCAGGCGGTGCCTACTCGGTATTCGTATTCGGTGGCGGGTTTTAGGTCGTTTAACGAGGCTTGCACGCCTGTGGTGGTAATGTTAAACCATGCAGCATTGGGGGTATTTTTTTCTCGGTAAACTACCTTGTACCCTAAGTGCTGTGGGTTGCCTAGCCAACCTATAATGGCTCGGTAGCCGCTTATGCCATTTAGGGAGTCGCTTATACCTGTTACGGGTGGGCAGTTGTTTTTGTACAAAAACCAAAATACTTCGCTATTGCCATTGTTTTTAAAATTGGCTACTTCTATGTTACTGTTGGCATATTTTGTTTTGGCTCGTACTTGCCATGCGTATTTTTTGCCTATAATGAGGGCGGGTTTGGTATTGTTGTATATATAAGTGCTGTTGTTGGTACTGTCAATATGTATTACATTTCCATTT
>JAYSWO010000520.1:0-7017 GCA_043717975.1 Ferruginibacter sp.
TATAATTCGAATATCCGATTCTTTTACAATGGCAGGTTTACCAAGCCAATGCACATAATTTAAAACACCAGGTATCATTTTGATATCCCATTTATCATGAAGGCTTCTTTTCACAAAAATGTATCCTTTAAAAAGGGGTTCCTCTATTATTTTTCTTCTATCGCTCCATTGCTTTGTTATTTTATTTAAAGGGCAATAATGTTCTATCTCTTTATCTGCCAATAAAAGTGCTATCTTTTTTTCCCACCTTGGTCTGGTATATATTACATACCATTTTTTTTCTTGTGCCAATTTTTCTCAATTTCAACTTGTTATTTCTATAAAAAAGCGCAAGGCTTCGCCGTCCCTCAGTCACATGTTTTTCTAAACATGCCCAAAGAATAATTGTTAATCAACCATATATAAAAAGAGTCGTTCATTCAATTAATCCATCATTTTCCCTTTGCTAAAAAACAAAATTATGCAGATTAATTAAATTAAAACAACGCCAAAATATCATCGTTTTTTTGTAAAAAGCTTTTTTATAAAGCCTACAAAGCCAAACAAATTTTTGTAACCAGGCATTCCTCCATCAGCGGTATAATAGCTACCTGCCTCGCTGCCATATCCATACCCATACCCATACCCGTATCCATATCCATACCCATAACCATTGCCATATCCACCAAAGCCATAATTTAAAAACGATGCTCCCCTAGGCTTTACACCATTAAATACTACACTCATGTTGGTAAATTTCTTTTCCTTATTTAAACTTTCTAATAGTTTCAAAAAAACCGAAGGAGTTACCCCATGACGTACCACATAAATAGTAATAGAGGCATAAATATTTAGCAACTGAGAATCTGTTACAGGCCCTATTGGTGCAGAGTCAATAATTAAATAATCAAATCGCTTTTTTAGTTCGGTTATCATTTCAGCAAATTCTGGCTTACCAATAAGCTCAGTAGGATTGGGCGGTATTGGCCCTGCCGTTACCAAAAATAAATTGTTATGCCCTGTTGGTTTTATGATGTCATCTAAGGTTGATTTCCCTATCAAAAAGCTTGAAATACCAGGGTCTCTTAATACACCAAGTTCTTTACTAAGTTTCGGTTTTCTAAGATCCATCTCTAACAATGCTACTTTTTTACCTGTAAGTGTTAAACTTAAAGCAAGGTTGGTAGCAATAAAACTTTTGCCTTCTCCAGATATGCTAGAGGTAACTAGTATTGCTTTATTGGTTTCACTCAATCCCATAAAACCAAGGTTGGTTCTTAGGGCTCTAAATTGTTCTGCTACCACCGTACGTTTACCCTCTGTAATGGCAATATTATTTTTCTCAGGAGTTTGTATAATTTCACCTATTACTGGCACTTTGGTTTTGTTTTCTATCTCAGTCCTAAACAAAATTTTACTGCTTAATGGTTCATTTAACTGTACAAAAAGTAAAAACCCAAGCAACCCACATAATAACCCTACTAAATAATAATTTTTGGGCACTGGGCTTATTGGTCCATAAGAAAACCCATTTTCTAAAACCCTTAAATCTGCCGTGGTAGATGCCGATGATATGGCTGTTTCTTCTCTTTTGTTTAATAAGAATGTGTAAATATTGTTTTTTATGGCTTGTTGTCTACTAATAGCCAAAAGCGCTCTTTCTTTACCAGGTAATTGCGACAATAAACTACTGTTTTTTGAAATATTTGCATTAATACTATTGCGCTGTAGTTCGTACGTGTTTCTAATATTATTTATATTTTCTTTGATGTCGTTTTTTACACGATTTATTTTGTCTTGTGCTAAAATTACTTCTTCGCTTTTGTCTCCAGCAGTAGCTTTAGCTTTATCTAAATCAAATTCTGACTTGTATAAATCTTGCAACAATCCCGACAATGTAGGGTCGCCTACCATTTGCAAAGAAGGAACAGTACCAGGCCTCCTACCTTTACTATTTACATAACTCTGTACGCCTGATAAACCGTCTATTTGCAAATCAATAGCTGTCTTTTTTTGATCGTACTCTTTTACTATTTGTGCATATTGTGTACCCTGTGCAGATAAATCTGTAATGCCTTCTCTTGCCCTTAATCCTGCTTCATTTCTTTCCACACTGTCAAGTTCGGCAGTTACTTTTGCTAGCCTATCATCTACAAATTTTAAGGTACGTTCAGCTATTTGATTTTTATCTTTAATACCAGCAATATTATATACTTCAAAAAGCTTGTTCAAAATTTTAATACCTTTTTCTGGCACTGGCGTTTTTATATTTAAATCTATCACGGTAGAAGAAAAAGACATAGCAGAAGCTCCCAAACTTCCAATGATTGCTCCAGCTGCCGAGGCAGGATCACTAAATATTACAAAATAATTTTTACCTACTACCTTTCTATTGTAGTCTTTGTTTATAATAATTTTATAATCTGTCCCTGCTACATTTACAATATCTGCAAAGTTGTAAGTACGATTGCCGAGCTTAATGGTATTGTTCTGCCAATTGACATCGAGCATCATTTTACCACCACCATTTATACTGCTATCTTTATTTATTGCTTGAAAATATAATGGAGAATTGCTACCATACAATTCTTCTAATTGCACCTTACCTTTATTATAAACAGTAGCGTATAAATCCAATTGCTTTACTACTTCTTGCATTAATGATGCAGAACGCAATACCAAAATCTCATTCTCTACAATTTTCTTTTCACTAAAAATATTTAAAGCGTCCAATACTTTGCTATCGCCACCGCCCTTTTGAGGATCTTTCAACAATACTTTGGCTGCCGCTACATAAATTCTTGTTTGTGCACGTAAGTAAACAAAAGCAATGGAAAGAGATATAGCTGTTAGAATAACCAACAAAGGCCAAAATGGCAAATAACGATGTACGATTTGTACAAGGATATTAGATTGTGGTTTATCTTCAAAAAATTGATCTTCGCTCATGCACTTGGTAAATTTATTTTACAATTTGACTTATGATAATTACTAAAAGGGATACACCCGATGCTACCAATGATAGTGTGTTCTGTAATTTCTGGCGCTTCTCTGCTTTTACAAATTTTTCCGTATCAGCACCTACCAGTATTATATCGTTTGGTTTTACATAATACCAAGGAGAAGAAAAAATACTATGGTCTTCTAAATTTACATGTTTTACTTGCTTCTCATTTCCATTTTCACGTATGATGGTAATGTTGTTTCGTTTTGCATTAGGTGTTACATCTCCACTTAATACCAACGCATCTATAATAGAAATTTGTTCTTCTGGCAAATTCAGTACCTGTGGAGTATTAATTTCACCCAACAACGTTATTTTATGATTTAAAAAATTTACTTGTACAATAGGATCTTTCATATAAGGCAAAAGACTCGATTCTATTTTTTTTGAAAGTTCTCTTCTTGTAAATCCTTCTACTTTGTATGTACCCAATCGATGTAATAAAACCGTACCATCTTGCTGCACACTATAGCCTCCTGTACTTGTAGCACTTCCCCCCACAGCACCTGCAGATGCTACCCCATTAAAAATACCATCTTCTAATGGGCTCATACTACTTACATTTATAGAAAGCCTATCTCCTTTAATAATTTTCAATTCAAAATCGTTGGTAACAAAATTTTTAAGTGTAGTATCTTTTTGTAAGGTTTTAAAATAAGATGACTGTTGGGTAACCTTGCATGAACTACATAAAAACAATACAGTAATAAATATGAATACAGGCATGTATAAATTACCCGATTTGCTTAGTAAGCCTAGGTAGTTATTTTTCATCATGATATAAAATGAGGGGAATAAAACATTACTTCCCTGCTTCGTTTGGGTTATTTGACAAAAATCGTGAAAAATATTGATTAAACCGAATGCTCAAATTAATTCTTTTATTAAACTATACATCATTTAGTTCTTTACAAATGTTGATAACCAAATTTATGGATGATGATTTATAAAATATACTAAACGATAACGCTACCTCTTATAGTATTTGTAATTATATACAATTCAATAAAATGATAGATGCTCTGGTAATTGCATTGCCATCCTGTGCTATTATACAGGTATCAAAAAAAATACATTCAACCAAATGAAATAGGGCATTATACCTTATAAATGAATTACAAAAAAGTCGCTTCTTTCGAAACGACTTTTTACATGATAACCGTAATAATATTTATATTAATGTAGATTGTTATATCCAAATTAATTTATTGAAAACCATTCACCACTCACCAATACCTCCTCACAATTTCACAAACCTAACGGTCTTTCTTTCTCCTTCTGCATGTATAGCTATTATAGAATAACTTCCCGCACCAATATTTTCTACTTGTAAGTCTATAACATTATTGCCAGCTATAATACTAAAAGATTTCTTTTCAAAAATCTTACCTGCCACATCACTTATTAGAAGTTCGATTTTTCCTGCCTTTGCACTGGTAATCGTTAAGATGGCTTTGTCTTTTATAGGGTTAGGTGCTACACTTATTAATTCAAATCCTTTTTCTTTGTTTAGCAACACAACAATAGAGCTGTATTTAATTGCGCCATCAGCTGTGGTTACTCTGATACGATAATAGTTTGCAGATGCCAAAGGGGATGCATCAGCATAATTAAATGGTTGCAAACAACGAACATCATTGGCAATTTGTTCTTGTATTGCCATAAAATTTTTACCATCGGCACTTCGCTCTAAAGTAAGTGTTATGGATGAGCCTACTGTACAAGATACTTTCCAATCTATTATATGGCTTGCACCTAGTTTTGCTCCCTTTATATATTGAATACCTACTGGCAATACAGAACCTGCACCTACACCGGAGGCATATCCACCTCCACTAAAACTTGTAATAGCATTGAATTGTGCATACAATACGCCATTTATTGTGGCCGCACCAGTATTTACATCAGTAAGTGTAATGGCATTTTGTACACCAGCATCGGTTACATGTGCTGCATTTCCTACAAAAGAACCAGCGTTTGTTTTAAACCATTGCGGTGTTTCCAATCCACTGCCAGTATTGGCAACTTGGTATGCAATAGCAGCCACATCGGTCGCTATTTTTTCTGCAGCATCATAAAAGAAACGCACATTTACTGGGGTAGTAGGTTGTACACCTGCTACATCAATATTCCAATATCGTTTCATGGTAAAGGTACCAGTGGCAGTGGCTCCTGCACCTGTAGTGGCGGCGTAATTTGTTGCATCTAAGGTAAGGGTGGCAGAGGCTGCTGCTTTAGAAGCTGTATTGCTACCCCACTCTACTGCTAATACATTATTGCCAGCTACATCATTATAATATGTCCATCCACTTTCTTCACAACCTGTACCAAGTGTATAATTACCTATGGTTGTTTCTAAAGCTACGCTAGATGCGGCTGTAGTACTTGTTACGCTTATATCATCTAAACCAAATGCATTACCAAATTTGCTCACACCCTCAAAACCTATTTGTATGGTTTGCCCTGCAAAAGACGATAAATCTACTATATTGTTTCGCCAAATAGGTGCAGCATTAGCTGTTAAACTTGCATCATGTCTTTGTAAACCAGATCCAATACCAAGTATAGGTTGCCTTACCCAAGTTACACCCTTATCTGTACTTACAGATACGTACATACTATCCAATGCAGTACGAGCCGTTGTATTATCGTGACTCATCCAAAAACTTATTTTTGGGCACCCTCCACCAGGCAAAGCAAAACAATCACTATAATACCTACTTGCTACACCAGATGATGCTGGAGTAACAAATGCATCAAACAATAAAAACCTACTACCCCCGTGTGCATTAAGTGCATTTACTTGGCTAGCATTCGTATAAGCGGTGGTTCTAACAACCCATAATTGTCTAGATGCATTTATTTTTCCAAAAGATTTAAATGTACTTAAGCCTACAACTTCAGCATCTTCTACAGAAGGAAAGCTAGAAATAACTGGTGCTGTAGCACCAGAAATGCTGCCACTATTGTCTATCATATTGGCATCACCTGCCAATGCAAAATTTACAGCATAATTATTTGTACCTACACTTGGCAAATTAATGCCTGTAAATGTAATCACTTCCGTAGCACCGGGTGCAATCATACTGGCATTATTGGCACTATACGTACCACTATTGGCTCCTGTTACTGTTAAAGTAGCCGCCACATCTCCTATATTTATAGAAGAAGTTCCTAAATTTTTTATAGAAGCACTTAAACTTTGTGTAGCACTGTAACAAGAAACATTGGGAACACTAGTAAATCTATCAAAAGATGCATCACTGGGTATTTTATGGCTCAAATATAACATTGGCCTAAAAGCTGTTGCTACAAGATTAGAAGGTGAAGGATTACCTGCTGCTACAGGTGGTATTGTACCGCTAAATCTTCTTGACGTAATATGTGAAGTATTAATAGCCACATCATTTGAATTGCCAACTGCCGAGTTCCAAGAAATGGAGGCCCCAGAAGCTGAAGATATTCTTTCTATTAACAATTCAAGATTATTGGTACTAGCTGTTCTTATATACGGAGTAGTTAAATCTACATAAGTCCAACCTACTGCATTTGCTGTTAGCGTGCCAGAATAAACCAGAGTATAGCCAGTCAAACTGTATTGACCAGCTGTTAAATCAGTAGTAGCAGCTGGCACATCTTTTAAATACACGTTAAAGCCAGGAAAAGATGTTGTAGGTGCTACCACATCTAGATTAAACCCAATTCTATCTATTGCCGTACCTGCCGATAAAAAATTAGAACTGCCTATTTCTGATGCTAAATAAATGGATTCGCTAGCTGAGCAGTTAGACAAGCCTGTTACAATATTACCACTAAACCCATACCAAACGGTTACTTGGCTTGCTTGAGAATAAGAAAATTTAATTGCTATAGAAAGCAATAAAAAAAGTAATGTTTTTTTCATAATAAAAAGGATTTACTCAATCATACATATTTAATGCCAAATAGTTATAATAAAATGGTTTTACAATACATAATTACAAACGTATGAGGTATGACTAGGTCAACTACCACTACGTTTTTCGCCATTATCT
>JAYSWO010000053.1:0-5971 GCA_043717975.1 Ferruginibacter sp.
AAACTCGGCTACAGAAGCAGCAAATCGAAAGTTTTCTGATACATTTCCCATGCTTTTCTTTTCATCTAATATTGGCTTTACAATTAATTCACTTTTATCGCTATCTATGTTTTTAAAACGAATTCTTATGTTCATCATTTCATTGCCAAAATCTAGGGTATCAATGGCATTTGATTTGTATTTAAGCGCATCCACTTTAGTTACGAAACTATCTTTTACGCCCACAGGAATTATTTCGTACATGGCTGTTACCCTATGACCAGCGCCAAGTTCCCCCGCATCCTTCTTGTCATTATTAAAATCTTCTTGTTGTAACATTCTGTTTTCATATCCTATTAATCTATAGCTGCTCACTTTTTGTGGATTAAATTCTACTTGTAATTTCACATCCTTAGCAATAGCAAACAAACTACTTCCAAATTCGTTTACCAATACTTTCTTAGCTTCGTTAATATTATCAATATAAGCATGATTGCCATTGCCTTTATCTGCAAGTTGCTGCATTTTCTCATCTTTATAATTGCCCATGCCATAGCCTAGTACCGTTAAGAACACATTGCTTTTTCGTTCTTCTTCTATCAGTTTTACAAGCGCATCGTCACTACTTACACCTATATTAAAATCTCCATCTGTAGCTAGTATTACTCTATTATTGCCTCCGTTTTTTATAAAATTTTTTCTGGCAATTTCATAAGCCGTTTTTATTCCCTCAGCCCCAGCAGTGCTTCCACCAGATTCTAAATGATCAATGGCTTCTAAAATTATTTTTTTATTTATTCCCGAAGTAGAAGGCAAAGCCACACTAGCATTACCAGCATAAGTTACTATTGCTACTTTGTCTTTTTCTCTAAGCTGTTCAGTTAACAATTTTAAAGACGCTTTTACCAATGGCAATTTGTTTGGTTGGTCCATAGAGCCAGATACATCTATTAGAAAAACTAGATTGGCTGCAGGTAAGTTTTCTGTAGATATTTCTTTGCCTTTTAAACTGATTTGTACCAATTGGTGATTTTCGTTCCAAGGGCAACCCGATATTTCGGAATGTATGGCTAATGGATCAGCATTTGTAGGTGGGGCATAATCGTAATCAAAATAATTTATCATTTCTTCTATTCGCACTGCTCCATTTGGAGGCATTTGTCCTTCCTCTATAAAGCGTCTAACATTACTGTAGGCTGCATTGTCAACGTCAATAGAAAAAGTTGAGAGCGGATTAGCATTTGCCGAAACAAAATTATTTTCAACAATAACGCCATACACTTCAGTGTACATGTCGGTATTGTTTTGTTTTTGCATTTCAATAGACGACTCTTGCATGTTGTAATATTTACCATTGTGACATGCCGCTATCAGTAGCAATGGCATTAAGCCCTTGCAAATATTTTTGTAAGAAAACATAAAAATTGATTTTAGTAAATGATTAGGTTGTTATAAGATGCATCTTTTACTATAATTCATAAATCAATCAATAAGTAACCCAACGTGAAAAGTTAAAGGTTTTAAAATTGTATTCTGTCACATAGAAGTATAACAATGAAGATATATTTTTTTAGAAGTTCGATGTGCAAAATAATATTAGCAAATTAGATCACTGTAGAATTATTTATTTCTTCTCTCCAGCCATTTCCATTATCAATTCCCACTCTTCTTGTTTTACGGGCTGCACGCTTAGCCTAAAGGATTTTATGAGTGCCATATCTTGTAGTGCAGGCACAGCTTTTATTTCAGCAAGTGTAATAGGTCTTTTTAGTTTTTTTACTGGTGCTACATCCACTACCACCCAAGCCGCTTCGGTTGTTGTTGGGTCTTGGTAAGCTTCTTTTACAATTTTAGCAATACCAACTATTTCTAATCCTTCATTGCTGTGGTAAAAAAATAGTTTATCGCCTTTTTTCATTGCTTTTAAAAAATTGCGTGCTGTATAATTCCGCACACCATCCCAAAAAGTAACTTTATCCGTTACAAATGTATCCCAACTGTATTTTATGGGTTCCGATTTTATAAGCCAATAATTCATTTAATAAGAAGTTGAATATTGTTGAATATTGTTTGAAGGGTTGAAATATTAAACGCGGTTATTTTAAAATTCAGTTTCTCTAATCAATTGATAAAAAGCTTCGAATATTATAAACTAGTCTTAATACTAAATACTAAGTACTAATTACTTTCCTCACCAACCGCTCGCCAACACATCAGCCAAATGCATCGTTTCTATGGGCAAATTTTTATGTTTTATTACACCACTTAGTTGCATCATACAACTGCAATCGGTAGATATAATGCATGATGCACCTGTAGCTTGTACATTTGTTATTTTTTGATCGGCCATAGCTGTTGAAATACCTTCAAACTTTACAGAAAAAGTACCACCAAAACCACAGCAGGTTTCCACATCATTCATTTCTACAATTTCCAACCCTGCTACGTTGCTCAATAATCTTCGTGGCCCTTCTTTTATTTTACATTCTCTTAAAGCAGCACAGCTATCATGATAAGTAGCTTTTGTATGCAGTGATGCCCCAAAGTTTTCTACTTTTAAAACATCAATCAAAAATTCGCTAAACTCAAAAGTTCTTGCGCCTAAGTCTTTTACCTTATTGTGGTTTACACCATCTTCAAAAAGTGTAGGAAAATAGTTGCGTATAAAGCCCACACAGCTAGCGCTTGGTGCCACTACATAATCTGTATGGTCAAAATCTTTTAAAAATTTTTCTGCCACAGTCCTACTTTCGTCACAGAAACCAGCATTAAACGCCGGTTGCCCACAGCAGGTTTGGTTTGTATTGTATGCCACTTCGCAGCCAGCTTTCTCCAATACTTTCACCATGTTAAAGGCAGTTTGCGGATAGAGTTGGTCAACAAAGCAAGGAATAAATAATTGTACTTTCATATAGAAATTAAAATAGTATAATGAATGGCTTAAAAAAGATCAATTTGTCCAATCTTCTAATACTATTTCATTAATTTTTTCAAAATGTTTGGTATTGTTTGTAACCATTATAAGATTATTAGTAACGGCGTTTACTGCAATTAAGATATCAAAATCATCTAAAGCTGTACCCTCTCTTTGCAATCTTGATTTTTCTTTTGCAAAAAGATCTAATGAATTAAAAATGGGTAGAATTTGTACTCCAGTTAAAAAATTATCTAACGCAATTTTATTCTTTTCGGGTCTTTCACTTTTTTCAATACCAAATTTAAGTTCGGCTAAAGTAATTTCAGAAATAAAACAATCATCTTCAGACAACTTATCAAACTTCTGTTAAAGGTTAAACTTTCCTTTCAAATAAAAAATGACAATATTGGTATCAATCAAATATTTTTTCAAAATGATTCTATTACTCTTGTTGATAATCTGCTATTTCTTATTTCTTCAATTATTTCTTCAGCAGTTTTTTCAGATTCAAAAGCACCAAAAGCTTTTTTAATAGAAGATTTTTTCTTTTTAAGGTTATTTTTTACAGAGTTAGATAGTTTAAAAATTAAGTCCAACTTATTACTTGTACTTAAATTATCTAAAAGTCCAATGTAACTATCTAATAAAATTGTATTATTTTCTGAAGTACTCATAAGACAAATTTACAAAAAATACATAACGATTTACAAATTACATTTTTAAAGCGCATCCACCAATGCCATCATTTTTATTGCAGCTGCAGCAGCTTCTTGGCCCTTATGGCCATGCTTGCCACCCACTCTTTCTGCCGCTTGTTCTTTATTATCTACGGTAAGAACGCCATAAATGGTTGGCACGGGTAAGCTGGTATTTAATTGCATAATGCCTTGTGTTACGCCTGCACATACATAATCAAAATGAGGTGTATCGCCTTTTATTACGCAACCTAGCACAATAAATGCATCAGGAAAGTGAAGGCTCTTTGGTTTAAATTTATCTAGCTTTTCTATCTCAAGTAAAAAATCTTCGTCCAATAATTCCTCTTCTTCTTGCTCTTTTAAATAATGCCAGTATTTATTTACTGCAAATGGTAATTCAAATGCGCCAGGCACTGTTAATGTTTTAAAAGCTACACCATTTTCTTTCAGTAATTTTATGGCACCTTCTTCTAATACATCCACCAAATGTGCATTCCATTCTGTTTTTACAATTACAACAAAGGCATCCTTTAGTTGGATGCCTGTTGTGTCAGTTAGATTCGTTGTACTTACTGCCATTATATTTTATTATTAGTTTGTTACACCAAGTTTTGCAAGATTTTTATCCACATCACCATTTTGTACTCCTTGAAAACTAGGATAATTATCTTTTAAATTTTTATACAATTCAATTGCATCTTTCGATTTACCAAGCGCATCAGCATATGATGCTGCAATACTTAAAGCATCGGCTGTTAAGGCTTCATCCTTTGTATTAATCGTAGCGGCCTTTTTATAAGCACTAAGCGCATCATCTGATTTCTTTAATTCAGCATTGGCATGCCCAAGCATAATATATTTTTTAATATCGGTTTGGTAAGCTCCATTTGCACTAAAGTCATTTAAATACTTAATTGCTTTGTCAAATTCTTTTATTTGTAAGTAAGTAGCTCCTACCAAATAACAAGCCCTATTGCCAGATGCCGTACCCCCAAAATCTTTTATTACACTTAAAAGACCTGTTACTTTTACTCCATCTAACACCCCTCCATTTAATACGATGGTTACAGAATCTTTACCAAAAGAAGTCGTTGCCATTTTACCAAACAAATTTTCTGCAGCAAAAATAGCTTCCGAAGCTTTTAGGTCTTTTGGCTCGCTCACCAATTTTTTATAGCCATACCACCCACCCACTAAAAGTACCAAGGCACTTAAGCCATAAATTAATGGTTTGCTATATTGGGTTAAAAAGTCTTTTTTTACAGTTACGGTTTCCGTTACAATTGCTTCAGTTTCTGTATCAACTGTTTTGTTCTTTAATGCCATGTTTTTTTGTTGTTTATAGTAAATATGCCTTTTGTTTTTGGGCAATGTATTAGTCGGTAATGTAAGGATAATTTTCATCTACATATACATCTTTTAGCAGTTCATCATCATCAGGCCAAGGACTGTCTTCTGCAAATTGTACTGCTTCTTCTACTTCCGCTTTCACCCTTTCATCTATCACTTCTATGTCAGCATCTGTTAAAGAATATTCCGTTTTTAGCACTTTTAATACATGTTCTATTGGGTCTCTTAGCTTATATTCTTCTAATTCCTCCTTTGTTCTATACTTCGATGGGTCACTCATACTGTGCCCTTTATAACGATATGTTTTTATTTCAAGTAATGTTGGACCTCCCTTTTCTCTTGCTCTGTTTACCGCACGCAAAACTGCATTGTGCACATCTTCAGGGCTCATGCCATCTACCGTATCTGCTGGCATTTCATATGCATCTGCCATTTTATAAATATCCAATGTTTTGCTAGTACGTGCCACAGATGTACCCATAGCATAATGATTATTTTCGCAAATAAACACTACAGGCAAATCCCAAAGCATAGCCATATTAAACGTTTCGTGCAACATTCCTTGCCTTGCAGCACCATCACCAAAATAACAAAGCACTACATTTTGAGTACCTCTATACCTTTCGGCAAATGCCAAACCTGCACCAGTGCCTATTTGTGCACCCACAATACCATGCCCACCAAAAAAACCTACATCTACACCAAAAAAGTGCATACTACCCCCCTTTCCTTTACTACAACCAGTTGCTTTTCCATACAATTCTGCCATGCAACTTTTTGCACTCACACCTTTGGCAATAGCCAAAGCATGTGCCCTGTAAGCGGTTATCATTTTATCATCAGGCAAAGTAGCCGTCATACAACCGGCAGCTACAGCCTCTTGCCCTATATACAAATGGCAAAAGCCACGTATCTTTTGCATTCCATACAATTGCCCCGTTTTTTCTTCAAAACGACGCATCAATAACATCAATTCGTACCAGTAAAGGTAAGTTTCTTTAGAAAACTTTGTTGCCAAATCAGTAGT
>JAYSWO010000521.1:0-6999 GCA_043717975.1 Ferruginibacter sp.
TAAAAAGTAGAATAACACATCCAAATCTTTGTCCTTCACCTTTAGTACAGGATTCATTTTACCTTCGTAAAGTCTGTAGGTATATTTTACATTTATACTCGCAGCTTTCATAAGGTAGCAGCCTTTGAGCAGGTGAATGATGATTTGTTTTTGGGTGTAGTTCATTCGAATAATGTTGCTTGTTTTGTTTGCTTTTTTTCTTCCAATTGCTTTAGTTCACGCTCGTAGTTGATGCCTAAATATTTATAGAATGTTTGCAAATCCATTGGGTAAGTAGGTTCAATGTGTTTGCGAAATGTAACGGTAGCTGGTACATCCTCTACTTTAGTGGCGTTATACAATTCGCAAATCATTTTTACTTTTTTTAAATAGTGAATTCTACTGAAACTCATAAAAAACTTTTATATTTGTAGTCTCACTTACTAATACAAAAATTCTTTATGCCCTAAGCCCCGCTTAGGGTGTTTCGTTTACATCATCTATACATACTATATTTTGCCTTTGTTTTACTACATCGTATCGCTCCTCCACCTTGCCTTTAAAGTATTTTATTAAGCAGCTTTGGCACTCGTACTTGTCTTCTTTTCCTTCTACACTTATTGTAAGTAGTGGCTTTTCGGTGCTTGGTACATTGCATTTGTTGCAATACTTTAATTGTTCCATAATTCTGCATTTAAGTACGTTTCACAATATTTTTTACCAATACCATTACCAATATTTCTATCATACATTGTAATAAATAAGTATGCTTTTTTTTGCTCACCTGTGCTAAGCCTTTGCCATATTTTTTGGCTTTTCTTTTTACTACTTCGCACCTTCTCATCATACTTATTCCAAAACAATTCAAAGTTTATTTCTTCATCGGGCAATAATTGTAGCATTGGGTTTTTAGTTTTACCAAGTACTTTTTTCAACTCTTCAAGTGTACTTGGTAATCTATCGGTAAACCATTGCATTTGTATTTTACTCATTGCAGCTTCTGTAACATCGTATTTAAGCAATGCACCCTCTGCATTAAAGACAAACATTACAGAGCCTTCAAAACTTGCACTAGTCCACAGGTATGTTTTGTTTTCTTCCATTTTACAATACTTTTTTTCTTAATGCGTTTCTCCAATCTTCTACTACCTGCTCTGCGTTTTTTATGAGCTGGCGCAAATCCTTTTTATCATAGTCATTAAACTTTTTTTTCTTCCCAAATACCCCATACTTTTCAGCCCAAGCAATAGCATGTGCAGGTGTGCGATACATAAGATGAAATTGTGCTATAATAGCCTTACGCATTTTATCTTTATCCATCTCCTCAAGACTTGTGGGTATATATACCGCACCTGCTAATTTGTTAAGGTTTCCTACCAATTCCTTTAGTTCTATATCTGACAAGTCTTGCAGGCTCTTGGTGCGTTGTGCAGTAAAGTCCTGCACAACTTCCTCCTTACTCATGGTATTGCCATTTTGGAGGCTGTTATTGTATGCTCCGTAAAATGAGGCGTATCGGTTAAATGCCATTTTAATGAGGTTTAAATGCTGCTAAAATTGAGGTTGATATTTACCCACTTATTGGTTTTGTCTTTTTCCTCGAAAGTGATGTAATCTTTGGTATCACTAACTGTCCAACTTTCCTTTAGTAGTTTAATACCTTCTACCCAATTAGGCGCAGTAAAGCGTTCTTCCATTGCGTAAAGCTTTTGTACTAGCTTAATATCTAATGTACCTTTTTTACGTTCTAACAAAGACATAATCAAATCTTTTGTATCTAAATCATCTACAAATTTTTCGGTTACAAAATCAATGATATGCTTTTCAGCTTGTACACTTCGTTCATCAAAAAAACCATTGTCTTGGCGGCGGTATGATACCCTTAGCCCTTCATGTTCTAACTGAAAGTTACCTTTGCCATCTGCATGGCGTTTGCTATACTCCTGAAGCATTTTGTAAATGGTTTGCATTTCTGAAAATGATTTTTCTTTAAACTCCAATAGCGTTGCAGAAATAAGCTTTGCGCTTTTAATTAAACCAGCTACAGTATCTTTTTTCAATACTTCGTAGGCTTTTCTTTTGGCAATAATCTCTGTGTTTTCTGCATTACGCCTTTCGTTTAGTGCTGCTTCAATTTGTTCAGTTGTTAGCTGAGACATATCAATTGCAATGGGTGTTGTTTGTGTTGCTTCGTTCATTTGTATTTTTTTAAGTGAATGTTTAGTATTTAAAATCTGTCCAATGGATAATGTAACCGCTCCATTCATCTTTCCCATTTGGAAAGAACCAATCTAAAAACTGCTGTTTAGTTATGCCATCATTAGCTATTAGTTTGTTTACTTCGTGGCTCATTAGGTATTTATCACCAATCGTTATCTCTAAAGCATATCTATTATAAGTCATAAATATTTCCTGCGTACCTGTGCAGATTTGTAAATCTGCTCTGCCTTCATTAAACTGGTTGTAATCTTTGGTTCTTACACCTGTAGCCATGTGTATAAAATAGCCTTCTTTAAACCTGTCAGCTTCACGGAGGCTATGTATTTTTATATCTTCTAAAATCTTTTGTACAAAACCTGTAGGCTCACCATTAGGGAAGTGCGTTTTAAATCCTAGTATCATAAGTCATTTTCGTTTTTGTACTTTTTAAAATTTTGTTGCGATTTTAGCAGGCAGTAAATAACTACTAAGCCTGCTATGCTTAAACTTGCTATTGTAAGTCCTACTATGTGTGATGCCATCGTTTCCATATTAAATATATTTTTGGTGTACTTGGTTGCTAAGTGTTAGCAGTACGTTATCAAAATGAAGTCCGTTTATTTTAGTTTTGTTGTGCATTATACGCATGGCTATTGCCTGTACTGCTGTTAATTTTATGCTGTATTCAGCCGCTACAAATACTGTCTTTGGTTTTAGGTTTTCCCATATTTCACTAAGCCCTGCAAGCATAAGTTTATCATTATCCTCATCTGCACCTGCTTGCACTAAGTTTTCTATAAGGGTTACAAGAGCAAAGGCACTATCCTTATCAAATGTTACTTTTAATTTTTCCATATTATTTTGGTTGCTTGTATTTAAAAAAGTTGTTTAAGGCATCGTAAAATTTAAAAGTTTCTATCCATAATCGTTTTGCCTTTTCATAATCTCTATATGGCGTACTACTTTTGTGTAGCTGCTCATCATGGCTTATATACTCTACCATAAACCAAGCCCAAAACCCGCAATCTTTACCTTTCAGTATCCAATCTCTAGCAGGTTTATCTTTAGCATATATATGCTCTATGGCGTTGCAACCAATCTCAAAAAACAGAGCTGTGTAGCCATCTTTATTAGTATGCGTGTGCATACACGTGCGCTCCATTATAGAGCCAAAGTGCAGGGCATCTATTTCTGTAAGGCTAACCCTCTTTGTTTTCGTTTGTGATTGTTGTTGCTTTTGTTGCATTTTCTTTTGGTTTTTTTATTGTTTTTTTGCGTTTCTTTTTTCCTATTTCGGCTGTGTGGTCATCGTACTTGTCGCCCCAATAATCTTTTGCTCCTGCTTCCCAAATCACAAAGTTTTTCTTTGCTTCAAATCTGCTAATCATAAATCCTAAATAACCATGTACAAATACTTTTATCATACAATCGTGCCTTATGCTAAATGCCGCAGAGCCTTGTATCGTTTTACCTTTACTATGGCTTATAAAGAAGATTATTTTTCGTGCATTTGTTTTGCGCCCGTAAACATATTTTTTCTTTAGTGCTTTGTATTGTATATAAGTCAATCCCATATATTGTATAGAGTCTATCACTACTATTTTTGGGCTAAATCTTCGGTCTAATATTTCGTTAAGCTCAGTAAAATCCAAATCGTCATACACCTTTATTTTATCCAAATCCATTTCACTCCTTAACAATGCTTTTTTAAAACTCTTAGCATGCCCTTCTTCTAATCCTAAGTAAAGCACCTCACCTAGCTGTTGTAATTCTTTTAGTGCAGATGTTATCATGCTTGTTTTACCATTTCCACTTTCGCCACTTATTATTGCCGTAAACGTATCTTCTATATCTCCAAAGCTGTTTGTAAATTTTTCGCTAAGCCCTTCTATTTGTTTAAACTCCTTTTCTACAATCTGTTTACCCGTTAATACTTTTCCCATACAAAAACTTATGCTGCTTTGGTAATTTTTATCACTTCCATTTTTGCCCTAGTTAAACTTTCGTTGCAGCTTTTTATAACCGTTTGCAGGTTGGTTACTGTAGGCAAGTTTACCTTTAGCACAGCAGCCAATAGGTTGGCATAAAACGCCGCTTTATCATCTTTGCCTTGTGGTACTACGCTTTGGTACTTTTTACCAAATCTTCTAAAAAATTCGGTGTATCCTATTTTCTTACAGTTTCTGCCACGGTCTATTTTTACACGTAATCCATCTGCACCAAGTACATACCATGCACAAAAGTTTTCTGTACCATTCCACAATGCCTTTATTTCTAAAAATGCATCGTAACTCAAATCGCCAAACTCATCTAAGGCAATAAGTGGCTGCTCTAGTGTTTTAATGTAGTAAATAAGATTCTCCTTACACTCTTGGTACTTACCTGCGCTATCTATACCAAAGGCTTGTGCAATGGCACGTACAAGCAGCTGTTTTGTTTTATTAAGGCTACAGTCTATGTACACTGCATTTTTGGTACGCTTTACAAAGTCTTTAGCGGTATATGTTTTGCCAATATCTGCATCATCACAAAAAACTGCACTTTGGCTATTGGCTGCGCAAAAAGCCATTTGGCTAAAGATGGTATCGTACACCGTTGTCTTAGCCGTTTTCCATTGCAGCTCATTACCAATGGTTACCTGTAGCTCACGTGCTATTCTAATCCATTCGCCTTTGCTAAGGATGTTACCTTCTAGCTTATTATTTTTTATGAGGTTGTAAACAGAGCCGTTTATGCGTAGACTTTTTGCATGTTGGTTTTCGCTACCTGCAAAGTTTTCTTTGTCCTCCGCTATGGCTTTGGCTATTTTTTCTTTTAATGTTTGGTCAATTGTGTTGGTCATGTTGCTTGGGTTATTTTGGGTTATAAATTTGCTATTGCTAAAGCTGCGTAATCATTTGTGTCGTTGTGTTCCACGTATGCCTCATCTTCTACATCTAGCATATCTTCTATGGTTTCTATGGGCATACTTACCGCAGATTGTACATGTGTATTTTTTACAGTTGCTAATTTTTTTAATGAATTCTTTTTTGTTTTGGTATCTGCATCAAAAGCGGCGGTATATTTTTGTTGGGTAGCTATTTTCTCTTTGTCAGCATCCGTTTGCTCTATCTTGGCTTTTTGCCATTTTCCTTTTTGTGTGGCAGTTATTACGTACTCATTATTTTTATAAATGTGTATGCTTGTTATAGTACCATCTTTGTTTTCTATGCCATATACATCTAGTTCTTTGCCGTTTTCTAGTTCGGCAGTTTGTGCCATCTTATCCAATACATACAGGCTGTTAAAGGCTCTTATTTCGCCACGGTTAATACTAGTTTTCTTTGCCGCTTTGCCTATATATTTGGCTACATGTTGCCAACATATAGGCAGTAGGTTTTCGTTTTGTTTTTGCAGCCACACCTGCATACGAGTAAGCCCTTTGTATTCTTTTTGATTTGGGTGTGGTTGGTTATTCCAAGTATTTATATTGGCAATACCTATTGCTATTACCTGCTCTGGTGTGTAAGTGGTTTTTACATCATCTTCGGTACGCCCTTGGTTGGCTTCATCTCTAGCAAATGGGCGTGGTATCCATCCGTCCGTTTGTTTGTCTATACCGTAACGCATACGCTTAAATGCTCTCTCTATACTTTTCTCCTGTGGGTTGGCAGCTTGTGCAAAACGTACATGGGGGAAAACTGCACCTTCTTTTAGTAAGCCTTCTTTTAAAGTACTCATAAGGTGCTGCTCTACTTCCACCTCGGCAGGTTGGCTAAACCCTGCGGCTAGTAGTTTTTGGTACATATCTCTAAAGCAATCAAGTACCAATGTCATATCCTTATCTACTGCATGAAAGCTATGGGCAATAAAACATTCGCTTGCTACATCCATTGCTATATATGCTTTTACTCGTACACCTGTGGTCGTTTTAAATGGCAGGTCTCTATCATCCATTGATATTAGTGAACCTGCAAAGTGTGGATTTTCTAGGCTAGCATACGGACGGTAGGCTTGGTTATAACCTATCTTGTCGCTGCTACGTTTCTTATGGGTAAATGATTTGTTTTCCCAAGCGGCTACATAACCATATACTGTAGCAACACTTATTTCTACAAAATTTGTAGGGTCGTACTCGTGTATAACTTCGCCTGTGTTTTCGTCTATTTCAATAATGCTCTCTTCGCCTTTTATAAACTTATCGTAAATGCGATGCACTTCGGTATAGTTGGGCTTATGGTTCATTACATAGATATTGTTTAGTAAATCTTCGGTATCGTCCGTTACTTTTAAAGAAGATGCATTCCCATAGTTTGGATGTATAAAAAATTTATAATCATTGTTAGCGGCTGCGTAATCTCTAGCACGTTTTAGAAGTTTAGCATACGATGCAGGAAACTTGCCGTCTAGCTGTAGCTGACCTTCGTAATCTTTGTTTAAGCCTTTTAGTTTTTCAGCTTCAATAATGTTGGTTATGTGCTTGTAAAAGTCTGGACCTGTAAGCCCAAAGTTTTTACGAATGTCTTTTATGTTGGTATTGGCTATTATAAAGGTTAAAATACTTTCGGCTCTAGTATATTGCAGTATGCGCTGGTATGGTAATTTTTCGCCGCCGTTATAAGTGTATGCTGTAAAGTAGTTGTATGCCTGTGGGTTTGGCTTTATCCTAGCTAATACAGGCTCTCGTACTATAAGTTCGTATGGGTTGCCAATGCTGTTAAAAACAATACTTTTATGTTCTTCTAGTAAAGCATCGTAACCTATAAGTGTAACATTTTTATTTTCGGGGTGAAGAATTATATCCCAATGGCTTGGCTTCTTTTTTCCATTACGTAAATATCT
>JAYSWO010000522.1:0-6991 GCA_043717975.1 Ferruginibacter sp.
CAATTTACTAGCCATTCAATATCATTCCTATTTTGAATATCTGTTTTCATATTATTTGCAATGAAATAATAAAAAATGTTTCCATTATACTATTTATAAATTCATTTTAGTTATAGGTGTCAGACACCTTAGTTGTATTCTAAGCGCACTTGATGCATTTAATAGGTGTCAGACACATCTATCGAAGTCTTTAATATTTATAAATTGGTGTTACTTTCTGCTATAAATCTTTTGTATTAAACTTACGAGTAGAATACCATACTGGCAAGGCTATCCACAAAAGAAGAATGGATATTGAAAAAACCATACCTGTAAAAGTGCCAAAAAAATCTTTAAATACAGCGCCTGTATAACCCATCATGGCAGATACATCTAACTGAAGTAAAATTAAAATTCTGCTAAGGTCTATGGGGTTAAATGCGCTAATGGCTATCATCGGTTTTTCCATTGGGTAATCGGCAAACTGAAATAATAAAAACAATACCAACCCATCAAACAATAAAGAAAAATATAACCAAAGCATGATGGCAGCACCAATACCTTTGGCCTTGTCACGCATTTTTACTGTGGCCAACATGGCAATAGCTACAAAAATGATGCTTAGCAAAATACCAATAAGCAACATGGTAATACCGATTGTGTTAGCCTGATATATTAGAACCGGTATGCCTGCACCAATAAAAAATGCAATAGAAAGTGAAGCCGCTAACCCCGAAAATAAACTTAACCAAATAGATTTTCTTTTGAGCGGCTGGCTTACCAACAACTCTATAAACTCTGCACTATTATAAATGTAAATGCTAGAAAAAATAATACTAACTAAGGGTACAACAATAAGAATTATATTAAGCAAACTCAGCAAACCTTTGCTATTATTATCTTCTAGACTAAACACGCTTAGCGATGATACTAGTAAAAAAACAGTGTATATCAGTACAATTTTATTACGCAAAATATCTGTAACAACATATTTAAATATTTTTTTCATGTATTCCTGTTTGTTTTAATTATGTATCATTACACTAGCTATGGCTTTAGAAAGCTTATCTTCCCCAGTATCTTCTCTTAAT
Organism: Ferruginibacter sp.; assembly: GCA_043717975.1. GTDB lineage: Bacteria > Bacteroidota > Bacteroidia > Chitinophagales > Chitinophagaceae > Ferruginibacter. The sequence goes on from JAYSWO010000522.1 coordinate 1,071, forward strand.
GCTTCTATACTTTTATGAAACAATAATTTTCCTTCTTGCATATAAATAACCCTTGTTACCAAATCATCTAATTCGCTGAGCACATGTGAGGTAATCAGTACCAATTTGCCTTTTTCTTTTTCTGCAATAATTTTTTCTTTTAGTATCTCCGAAGCTACAGGATCTAGCCCTGCTGTGGGCTCATCTAAAATAAGTACAGATGGATTAAACAAAAATGCCAATGCTGCACTTACTTTTTGCCTTGTACCACCAGAGAGTGTTCTCATTCTTTTGTGCAATAGATTTTGCAACGAAAAAGCTTTTACCAAATCTTCATCCAAAGCCATTTTTTGATTACGTATATCTTTCATCATATCCAACACTTGTCCAATGCTCATATTATCAGGATAGCGCCCTATCTGTGGCATGTAACCTATCTCTTCTCTATACTTCCAATGGTGCAATATATTTTTATCTTTAAAAGTAATAAAGCCGCTATCGGGCACTACCATGCCGAGTATAGATTTTATAAGTGTGGTTTTACTGCTACCATTTGGCCCTATCAATGCAATACATTCGCCTTTGTTGCATGTAGTAGATACATTATCGAGCGCTTTCAATTTGCCAAATTGCTTGGTTACATTACTTGCAATAATCATGATAAAAATGTATATGTTTTACTTGTTGCTGTACGATATTCATCCACTCGTTTAAAATGCCTTTCTCATAAGTGGCTTATTGTCTATTAAATTTTCTGGCGTTAGACTTGGTATTATTTTCTCTGTTTTATCTAGTAGTGTGGTTATAAAACTTCTAAACAACATCATGGCTGGTGGGTATTTTTCTACTATCATTGAGTACATACTTACCGGTCGGTATGGAATATCGCCTATTTTATCTTTGTTTAAATCATAGCCTTCATATTTATCCCAATAATTATTGGTAAAAGTATTTTGTACCAATGATCCATTTGTGCCCACATCAAATGTATTTCCAATAAAATTATTTTTCTCTAGCACTACATCCATACAACTAGCTTGAATTTTTAATGCCCAACCGTTATTTTCGAAAGTATTGTGCTTCATCAAAATTCTTGTACCACCCTCCATAAAAATGGCACTCGTATTTTTTACAAAATAATTGCCTTCCATATATCCGTTAGATATTTCTTTTAGCAAAATACCATGCGATGCATCTCCCCAGTTTTCTTCAAAATAATTGCTATACATTTTTATATTGTTGCTAAACATTACAGATACACCTGAGCCGTTGTTGGTAAAAACATTGCCTACATACATATCATCATTGCTAAACATAAAATGCAACCCATAGCGTAAATTTTTTTCAGATACATTTCGCCAAATAATAGAATTTTTTACAAACTCAAAATAAATACCATCTCTATGCCCGCTTACTTTATTGCCAATTATTATCATACTATCGCACTTCCAACAATGAATACCATTGCCGCTTTGCTGTTCCTCAATACCCTTAGCCAGCAATTCATTATTAAGTATAGAGCAGTTGGTTCCATTTTGAATATATATGCCAAAAAAAGTATCTTCTAGTTTGTTATTTTTGATAACTACATTTTTATGTTCAAATACTTTTATACCACTTAGTTCTACCATGCTAGAAATACCTGAGTGTGCAATTTTAAAACCATCTACTACCACATCATCTGCTTTTATAGAAATAATTTCATATTTATTTTCTCCATCTAGGATGGGAAAATTTATTCCCATTAATACAATCCCCTTTTGAATAAGGATATTCCCTTCTTTGTAAATACCAGCTTGCACCAACACCGTATCTCCATTTTCTGCTACAGCTAAGCCATCTGAAATACGTTTGTATGCAGATGTAGCACCAATATATATTTTTTTTGCAAAAACATTGTTAGCAAAAGCAAACAACAATATGAAGATGAGTATTTTCATTTTTGCATTTCCTCCCAAGAAATTTTATTGCCGTTAAACTGCGTAAACATTTTGGCTAAGCTATCATCGTTGCTAAAAGAAGCTATATTGCCGCCCATAGGGCTTTTCAAACGAGGGCTTTGTAAAAAATGGGCTTCTTCTACTTTTATTAATTGATGAGGACTACAAAAATCTGTAAAATAAATAGCTGCAATCTCTTCTTTCTGTATTTTCTTTTCACGTAAAAAACCAAGAATGCAATGCTCATCATCAAACTTGATTGCTTTGCCTTTTTTGGTTATTATTTCTGCACCAAATCTGTTATCGCTTATCGTCATTTTACAAAAATCGCAATTGTCTTTACCTACCTGAATAGGCTGTGGTGCACGGCTACAGCTGCTTAGCGAAATGGTAAATAGTATAACTAGCAAAGTTGCTATTTTATTTCGTAGTAGTTTTTTTGCATTTCGCCACTCAAAAAAAACCAGCAGCAATAAAATTACACCAACTGCCACAAATATCCAACCGCCAATGTCTGGTATAGAATAGGCACCAAAATTTAGTAATTGTTTAAACCCAATAAGTGGTGGTTGGTAAGCCATGCCAGGTACAATAATGGCCGCATCAGGATTTAAATTGTGCCCATAATCGTATTCCCATCTCCAAAAATCTATCATGGCTATTGTGCCAAATAGTACAAAAATGGCAAACAAGCTATATAATAATTTTCTTTTTCCAACAATGGCAATTAAAATAAAAAGGGTAACAAAAAATACAATAATGGAAGGCAATACTTTAAACTCAATAAAATCATCTGCATGCAACGTTTTCATGCCAATGTAATGATTGAGTCCATTAATGATATCAACATTACCTGCTAATTTATCTGCGTGAATTAATAGTCTTAATCCTTCGGGATATTGTGGCGCTTGCAAATCAATACGCCACATAGGTTTTACCAATACTATACATAAACCAATAGCACATACTACTAAGAGTATTCTTGATACAACAGAAATATTATTATACTTCATATTATTTTCTTAAAAATAAAAGAGATACCAACACTACAATAGCATTTGCCAATGCAATGGGTATCTCTATTTTGGTAATTATTTCTTTACGGCTGTATCTACCTTTGGCATATTTGTACCTGTGCTAAAACTAATAGGCACTGTACTTCCCGCAGGCGATACCCTTACATAACCTTGCATTTCCTGATGCAAGGCACTACAAAAATCTGTGCAATACATGGGTGCTATTCCTACTCTATCTGGTATCCATTTTAGTGTAGATGTTTCACCTGGCATTATCAACAACTCTGCATTGGCAGCACCTTTTATAGCAAAGCCATGTGGCACATCCCAGTCTTGCTCAAGGTTTGTAATATGAAAATATACTTCATCGCCCATTTTTACACCTTCTATATTATCTGGTGTAAGGTGAGATCGTATAGCCGTCATATTTACATGTACCTTATTACCTTCCCGCACTACTTTTGTGGTAGCTTCTCCTTTTGACACATAAGGGTGATTATTTTCTTCTATTTTGAAAAACTTAACCGATCTATCTTTTATTACACTTGCCGCTACAGCCTGCGCATAGTGTGGTTCTCCAATGGTTGGGAAATCTAAAATTAATTGCATCTTATCACCACTTATATCATACAACTGTGCACTCTGTGCAAGCTCAGGTCCTGTGGGCAAAAAACGATCTTTGGTAATTTTGTTATATGCAATTACATATTTTGCATTTGGTTTTTTTGTATCACCACCGGGTATGCATAAATGCCCTACAGAATAATAGGTTGGTGCTCTATCTAATACTTTTAAATCTTTAATATTCCATTTCACAATTTCTGATGAAACAAAGAAAGAAGTAATGGCATTTCCTTTACCATCAAACTCTGTGTGCAATGGACCAAGACCAGCTTTTTTTACTTCGCCATACAAAGCCGCTTCATATTTTAATACAGGAATACCTTCATAATCTCCTTCAAAAGCTTTGTCTGCTATGGCTTTTTGTATTTTATCATAACTAAATACCGGTATCAATGCAGCTAGTTTTCCACTACCGACAATGTACTCGCCTGTAGGATCTACATCACAACCATGCGGCGATTTTGGACAAGGAATAAAATAACAAATGTCTTTTAGCTCTTTTACATCTAGCACTGTTACTTCTGTTCTTATTTCAGAAGTAGCCATATGCGTTTTTTCATTATATACATTGTGTGCATATTTCACTGCTTGCTTTCTTCCTTTTCCTGCTTTTAAATACTCTTCTGCTTTTTTCCAATTTACAGCCATTATAAAGTCTTTATCCCGCTTAGATGCATTTACTTCTAGCAATGTATTTGCCTGCTCAGAATTATAACAGCTAAAGAAAAACCAGCCATGCGATTTTCCTTTGCCTGCACGGCTAAGGTCAAAATTTACACCAGGGCATTGCAATTGAAAAGCAATATCCATAGCACCACTTGTTTTATCTACACTAATAAAACTGATGGTTCCTTTAAAATTTTGTTTGTATGTGTTTATAGGCACATCTCCATTTTTATCATCAGGCGGCACACTAAATCTTGTACCTGCTACAATGTATTCTGTATTTTCTGTAATAAATGGTGATGAGTGATTGCCTCCGCTGTTTGGCAATTCTAAAATTTCGGATGTGTGATATGTTGAAAGATCTACCCTTGCTACACGAGGCGTATTGTTTGCATTTGCAAAAATCCAACGTCCATCTATTTCGCCATTTGTTTGTGATAATTCTAAATGATGCTGATCGTCCCATGGAATAAAACCATGCGATGTATTGAGCATTGGTTTTGTTTCTTCAGAATAACCATATCCATTTTCTGGATTCACTGTAAAAATAGGAACTACTTTTAAGAGCCTACCACTCGGCAACCCATATACACTCATTTGCCCACTAAAGCCTCCTGATACGAAATTATAAAATTCATCGTACTTACCTGGTGGTACATACGTTTTTGCAGCCGCATCGCCACTTACAGCAGAGCCAGCATTTTTTGGTTTGCATGAAAAAAGGTTTAGCAACAATACAAGGGATAAAAGGCCAATTGTACTTTTATATAAGAATTTCATTGTAGAAAAATTTAAGTTTACTATTAATTAAAATGCTTTTACTTAGTTATTATTTTACGCCATCAATTTTGCGCATGTACTCGTAAAGGTTTCTTGCATCATCGTCAGATAAGCTTTGATTGGGCATACGTACCAAACAAATTTCAAGTTGCGCTTGTACCTTAGGGTCTTTGTCAATCATCACATCTGTGTTTGTAATAAAATTCATAATCCATTCTGCAGAATTACGAGTGGTAACCCCTTTCCAACCAGGGCCAACCAAGCGCTCATCGGTAGTTTTATGACAGCTACTACATTTTACGCCATACACTTTATTACCTGCTTCTGCTTTTACAGGATTTAATGTTGCAGGCATTACTACTTTTGTAAATTTCCCTTCGCCTCTATGTGGGTCGTAAGAAGATACATCTTCCACTTTGTTTTCTGCAACAGCAGGTGGCGTATTATTAGTACCAGAATTTCCACCACAAGAAATTACAAATGCTACCGTGGATACTATTAAACTAAGAATAATTAACTTTTTCATATAAATGATGTTTTTATAAATGAATTGATACTACAAGATTAATCTAGCCTGAGTCGGTTTTTTATGCGTTGAGTCATATTTTTTAGAAATCGAAAAAAAGCAAAAAATTGTATAAAAATATAGAAAGCAATATTTTTATACAACGCAATGCAGCAGTGCATTGTAGCACAAATGAAACTAAGTACAATATTGAAACATGATTTCAATCATAGATAGTCTTAACCAATATCATCGCTCATGGCAGCAAATGCAAGTAGTTTTAACTATTAATTTATTTTATACAAAATAGTATGATTAATATAGACTTACTTCTTGCTTGGGGAGCCACTTACAAAAAAATAAGTGCTGAAGAAATTATTTTTAAAGAAGGTCAATCTTGCAGTTTTTATT
>JAYSWO010000523.1:0-2801 GCA_043717975.1 Ferruginibacter sp.
TACGGATTTTAGAAAAGGTATGGAGCTTGGTGCCGATGATTATATTACAAAACCTTTTGATGGTACAGAATTGTTAAATGCAGTGGATAGCCGTTTAAAAAAATTAGATGTACTAAAGCAGCATCTAACACCCAATATGGAAGGGCTAGAACTGTTGATGCAAGCCTCTTTTGGCAAAAATAATTTAGCATCTTTGGCGGAAGATAGGGATATAAATAAATATAAAAAGAAGCAAATTATTTATACAGAGGGTAACCACCCAAATAGATTATACTATGTGGTAAAAGGAAAAGTAAAGGCACATAAAACAAATGACGATGGCAAAGAATTGGTAACAGAGCTCTACAGCCCTGGCGATTTTTTTGGATACATAGCCATGCTAGAGGGCACGGTTTATAAAGACACAGCGGAGGCTATGGAAGAAACGGAGCTATCTGTAATACCAAAAGAAGATTTTGATGACCTGCTAAACAACAATGCAGAAGTATCTAAAAAGTTTATACAATTATTAGCAAAAAATATTTCAGAAAAAGAAAACCAATTGCTTGGCTTGGCGTATAACTCACTCCGCAAAAAAGTGGCCGAAGCTTTGTTGCTATTGCAAAAAAAGTATCAAGAAAATAAAGATGAAAAATTTGCCATTACCATAAGCAGAGAAAGTCTTGCCAGCATTGCGGGCACAGCCACGGAGTCGCTTATACGCACACTTAGTGATTTTAGAACAGAAAAATTAATTGATATACAAAATGGGAGTATTGTTATTTTGAATGAGAAGAAATTGGAGTTTTTGGTGAATTAAATTATGCTTTCTTACAATTATCCAACGCCATGGTTTTGTGTTTCACGAACCATATTTGATTGCATTCGTGAGACACGAACGCAGGCGTTGGAAGTTTTTGGTGAATTAGATTATGCTTCAAAATAAATTCACTTTAGAAATTTTTCTTTTTAATTTGGCTAACAAACATCACCCCAACTCCTAAAAATAAAATAATAGCAGTACCCAAAAGCAGCGTATTAATATATGGAACACTATTATAGGATAGTGCCTGCACACCTTGTATCATAAGCAATAGCTCATTAATAATAACCCCAGCTACAAAAATAAAAATACCTATTAATAATGTAGAGGAGGTTGGAATTAACTTACACGCAATAACATATCCAATTAAAAAAATACTAGTAACCGCCAATAAAACAAGGTGAAGATAACCAATAACAATTGGCCTAAACCCATAAGATAACTGACTTAATGCTGGGTGTACAGAACCTGATTGCAATATTAATTTTATGGTAAATGCAATACCAGAAAGTATTAATAATATTTTGCCAGGTTTGTAAAACGGTTGTTGTATGTATGATTTATTTTTAAAAAATACTTGTACCAATATTACCCAACCAACCAATTGAGCTAATACAGCCGCTACCACTACATAGTATATAAAATTTGGAAATGGCAACCACAGTGCAGATAAAAAGTAGGCAGGAATACAGGCGCTGCAAAACAATATAAAAACAATCTTCATTTGCTTTGCTAATGCAGTTAACAATTCAAATTTTGATACCATTAACCCAATGCAAGCAAACATAAACCAGCCATTGTATTGAAAATGCAAATAGAAATATATAGAACCAAGTTGCCAATGTTGCAACATAATTTTATTTACCATCATATAGGCTAATGCAAATGTGCCAATGGAAGAAATTACACTGAATAGCAATGATGCTTTAAACCACAAATGCGTTGTCATTTTTATGGTTATTCTATTTAAATCTCTCCAATATAGTATGGCAAATATGTAAGAAACCAAAATGGATAGCAGAGAAAATAAATTAGAAAAAAAACCATATCCCTGATACATAAAACCAATAAGCATACCATAAGCTGTAATACAATTTGCATACAATAGCCAATTGTACTTCTGTGTTATTTTTTCAATATTTTTTGTACTAAGGTAATGCACGAGCAGCACCATTAATACTTGTGTAATCCAACCTGCAAATGCAAAATGAGAATGGCTATGCAATAAATGTTTTTGATCTACAAAGGGAAGGTAGAAAGCAATTTTGTAACGCAATACTACACCCAAACTTGCAACAATGAGTAAGTTGAAGAATGATACGACGAGCCATTTACGTAGATAATTACTCATATTTTTATGTCAAAAAAAATGCAAAAAAGATTATGCATATATGCGTTCAATCATATCGTTGCAATATACTTTTCCCTTATTAATTACAAGCTCCCCTTTTTCATGCATACTGCGCATAGCACGTATAACGGTTTCCACACGCAGCCCTGTCATGTCTGCTATTTGCTGCCTTGTAAGTTTTAATTGGTTACAATTACTACAAAAATTTTTGTTTTCAGCTTTAAAAGTATTGATAAGTGTTGCAATAATATTTTCGGGGCAATGTGTGGCAAGGGCATTTATAATGGTGAAATTAAATCTAATGCGCTTAGCAAGTAGTTTTGTAAATACAAACATTAAATCTGTGTTTTCTTTTAGCAATAAATGAAAAGTTGGTTTGTGAAGTCTGATAACAATGGAGTCTTTTACAGCAATAGCAGTGGCAGCATAGTTACCTTCATCAAATAATGGTAATTCACCAAAAGACTCTCCAGGTTCTATTATAGCATGTATGCATTCTTTTCCATACTCATCTATATTTACCCACCTTACTTTTCCACTTACGAGTTGGTAATAAAAACTGCAAGATTGACCTTCTTTAAAAATAATTTCTTCAGCACTTATTTTTTTGTAAGTGGCTCCCCAAGCAAGAAGTAAGTCTATATTAAT
>JAYSWO010000524.1:0-6976 GCA_043717975.1 Ferruginibacter sp.
ACTATTTAATAAAATGAATGTATTTAACGACCATAAAAAATTATATCCTATTGCAGGATTGCTATTTTTAGTACTTACCTATGTAACGGTAATAATGCCGGCATTGGCCAATCAAAAAAACAATGCTCCACTACCTGGCTCTGTAGCATTAAGTGGCGATGCGCTTGCAGGAAAAAATGTGTATGTGGCTGAAGGCTGCGTGGGCTGTCACTCTCAGCAAGTAAGAAATGTAGAAATGGATAAAGTATTTGGTGGCCGCCCAGGCATTGCATCAGACTATGCAAATCTAAAAAGAATGAATGTGTGGCAAAATACTTCTACCGTAATGGGTACAGAAAGAACTGGCCCTGATCTTACCAATGTAGGTGTAAGACAACCAAGCAAAGATTGGAACTTGATGCATTTGTTTAATCCTCGATCTGTAGTAGCGCAATCTATTATGCCATCTTATGAGTGGTTGTTTGAGATAAAAGAAAAACCATCTAAAACAGATGTGGTGGTAAATGTACCCGCTAGTTTTTTAAATGGCAGGGTAGGAAAAGTTGTTGCAAAAAAAGAAGCTTTACAATTATTGGCATACATACAATCGCTTAAACAGACACCGCTACCTGATGCTGTAAAGCCTATGGAATTTTTGTATAAAAAAGAAGAAAAAGTTATGGCTGCAAATGGTACAACTGCTGCCGCACCTGCATTTGATGGTAAAGCATTGTACAGCGCCAATTGCCAAAGCTGTCACCAAGAAAATGGGGAAGGTTTGAAAGGAGCTTTTCCGCCACTTAAAGGTAGCCCTGTAGTAAATGGAGAAGACTTAGAGTTATATGTGGATATCATTATGAATGGATATGATGCAAGACCAGAATACGGTGCAATGGCAGCTGTAGGAACCAATATGAATTTTACTGAACAGGAAGTGGCAGCCATTATAAATTATGAAAGAAGTAGCTGGGGTAATACAGCTAAAAAAGTAAGCCCTGAAGAAATAAAAAAGATAATGGATTTTGTAAAAATAAAAGCAAGTGCTAGTAAATAAGAGAAACATGAAAAAAGTTATTTCAATATTAAGTTTAATTTTTCTGTACACATCCACATACGCATGCCCTGTGTGCGAAAGAGCCAATGCAAAAAAAGCTTTTGGAAGCATAAGCCATGGTACAGGGCCAGATAGCAGTTGGGATTATATAGTGGTGTGGATTACAATAGCAATAACAGTAGTTACTTTATTTTATAGTGTAAAATGGTTAATAAAACCTGCCGAAAAAAACGAAGACCATATTAAAAATTCTATTTTAAATTTTGAATAATTATGAGTACAAAAAGTAAGGTATTAATATTTATAGATGATGAGCAAAAACCATTTGGTGAATATTTAGCACCCATAAATTTTGAATTGGATACAAGAAAATTAGTTGATGGTGAACATGTGCTAAAAATTGTAAGTAAAGATCCATTGGGCAAGGAAGGTATAAGAAAAATACCTTTTGTGGTGCGCAATGGCCCATCTGTAGCCATAGAAGGATTAAATGACAACGATGTAGTAGATGGCGTAATACCGCTTATGATAAATGCTTATGGAAAAGGTGATCAAAAGAAATTTATAATAGAAGGAAGTGAAACACCGAGATCAATACCATCGTGGGTTTGGGCCATTATAATTGGTTTTGTAGGTTGGGCGGTTTACTATGCAGTAATGGCTATGCATATGAGTTTATGATGTAGTGGGAGGAACACACACCTCTACACGCTACGCCGCTGTAGGGGGAACACGCACAGTGGCAACTTAACGATATTTATTTATCATTCTTAAAAAAAAATAAAACTAGTAACATGAAAGATACTACCGCACATTTACACATTATCTGCCAAGATTGGACAAGAACTTTGCAATTTTACAAAGGCGAAATCCCATTCTTTAAAAAAAGATTAGAAGAAATTGCTTCAAAAAATACAGGAGAAGATGTACTAAAGCAAGTAGAACATTTTGAAAATGAATTTAAAATTATGAGCAATAATTTAGATGAATTATTGCATGATGTAAATTTAAAGCAAGATGCATTAATGAAGGGTGCAATGGAAAAACCGAATTTTATAAATGTAAAAATGGTAGAAGCAGATGGAGACTTAGAAGCGCTTATCGATTTTACAGAACTAGCGTTTGCTAAAACAAAAAAAGATTTTTATCGGTTTTTGTCTAACAATCTGTAAAAATAAATACAATGATTATTAAAGAAATTTTAGCAGAGCTAGAAACAAAAAATCACCCAGTAGCAAAGGCATTGTACAAGAGCGATGCTTTTAAAGTATTGGCCATTGCATTTAATAAAGGCATGGTTTTAAAAGAACACAAAGCGCATCTGCCATCTAAACTAATAGTAATGCAAGGTGCTGTAATGTACAAAAATACTGATATGGAAAGTTTCTTACACCAATATGATGAACATGTAATTCCTGTAGATGAAATACATTTTGTAGAAGCCCTAGAAGATTCGCTTTGCATGCTCATACAAGGGTGGGGGGCATGAAAAAAGAAATAGAAAACATAGACGACATAAAGCGATTGGTAGATGGTTTTTACAAAAAAGTAATACTAGATAAAACGATTGCCCATTTTTTTATTGATGTAATTGCTGTAAATTGGGATGTACATTTGCCGATTATGTATCGTTTTTGGGATACCCTTTTATTTGGCAGCACTGGTTATAAAGGTAATCCTATGCTAAAACATATTGTGCTTAGCCAAAAAGAAACCATGGGTAGAGTGCATTTTGATGCATGGATAAAATTGTGGGAAGAAACAATTGATGAATTTTATTTTGGTGAAAAAGCAAAGGAGGCAAAGCAGAAAGCTCAAAATATAAGTGCATTGATGCTTTACAAAATAAATAGCAATAAAACGCTGCAATAGTGATACCATGTCATCAGGAAAAAGGATACAACCCAACAAAAATTATATAAAAAATAAATTACAATTTGTTAAAAGCGGCAAACCTTATTTTGATTTATTATTAGAACTTATACAAAAAGCTACAGAAAGTATTCATTTACAAAGCTACATTTTAGCAGATGATGGTACAGGTATATTAATTACCAATGCACTTAAGACAGCTGTAAAAAGAGATGTGGCAGTATATATTTTAGCAGATGGATATGCCTCCAAAAGCTTATCCAATACTTTTATTGAAGGCTTAAGACAAGCCAATATTCAATTCCGATTTTTTGAACCGTTGTTTAGAAGTAAATATTTTTATTTTGGCAGACGTATGCACCAAAAACTTATTGTAGTAGATGCAAAATATACAGTAGTAGGCGGAATGAATATTGCAGACAGGTACAATGACCTACCTCAATACCCTGCTTGGCTGGACTTTGCAGCATTTATAGAAGGGCCACTTGCAAAAGACTTGTGTGTACATGCTTGGAAAACGTGGAATGATTTTCCAAAAAAAATGGATATTACGCCTTGTGAAGAAAAAGAAATAGCTTTTAATTTTACTGAGAATGAAATATGTCTTGCACGTATGAGGCGAAACGATTGGGTAAGGCGCAAGAATGATATTTCTTCTACTTATATTGACATGTTGCGAAACGCCGATTCGCATATTACGATCATGTGTAGCTATTTTTTGCCAGGCAAAGTTATTCGAAAATTATTGCGACAGGCATCTGCAAGAGCTGTAAAAATAAAAGTAATCGTAGCAGGGCAATCAGATGTGAAAATAGCAAAATCTGCTGAACGATGGATGTACGATTGGCTATTAAGACATAAAATAGAGCTATACGAATACCAACCTACTGTACTGCATGCTAAAGTAGCAGTATGCGATGGAGCGCTCTGCAGCATTGGCTCTTACAATATAAATGACATAAGTGCTTATGCTAGTATTGAATTAAATATAGATGTGCTTAACAAAAGTTTTGCCACACAAGTGGAACAAGTATTGGAAGATATTATTAAAAATGATTGTACACATATCAGCAAAGAAAAACACCTTCAAACAAAAAATATTTTTAAGCAATTTTTTAGATGGTGCAGTTATAGAATATTTCGTATGGGTATTTATATGTTTACGTTTTATTTTAAAAGAAAGGAATAATCATATTAAAACATGCACTTAGTCATAGCTATCTATTAAACATTTTATTTCTTTCTGTTAGTAATAGATAGTATAGGTAAAAAGAATATATGAAACAAAACGAAAGTAATCATTTTAGAAAACCCACAAATTGGTATATTATTACCGGCGGACCAAGCTCTGGTAAAACCACCACTGTAAATATTCTTAAAGAAAGAGGGTATATAACAACCATTGAGCATGCAAGGCATTATTTAGATACACAGCGTCTGATGGGTAGAACGATTGAAGAAGTTAGAAAAAATCAGAGAGAATTTCAATTGGGGGTTTTAGATATGCAGATTAAGCAAGAGAAACTAATTTCGCCCGAAGTGCTTGTATTTCTTGACAGAGCTATTCCTGATGCATTGGCTTATTATCGTTTTTTAAATATGCCTGAAGATGAAAAATTATTACATGCCATTTCACATGTTTGCTATAAGAAGATTTTTATTTTAGACTGCCTCCCTATGGTGCAAGATTATGCACGAAAAGAAGATGCTACTGCACAAAAAAAAATACATGACTTACTTACCCAAGTGTATGAATCATTGCCTTTCCCTGTAATACATGTGCCTATTTTAGCCGCTGAAGAACGAGTAGATTTTATTTTAAAAAATTTGTAAAGAAAATACATAATTCCCTGACGAATCTCACTACTTCCAATGACCTGCATCTTTTATTTCACTGTTATCTAACCATACTTTTGTGTTATCAAATTATTTATTAAATTAAATAAAAAGGAGGTTAACATGGGAACACAAGCCTTAACAAAAGCAAATGCTGGTAGTCGCAATCTATCTGTATTTGACAATTTTTTCAAACCGTGGAATGAGTGGTTTGATGATGGAGGTTTTCTTGGCTCTGCAATGAACGTGCCAGCAGTAAACATTACAGAAAGTAAAGATAAGTATGCTGTATCATTGGCTGCACCGGGGTTAAAGAAAGACGATTTTAAAATAGCTGTTGATGGTAATATGCTAACCATTAGTTGCGAAAAAGAAGAAAACAAAGAAGAAACAGACAAAAAATTTACTCGGAAAGAGTACAGCTACTCCTCTTTTAGCCGCAGTTTTACACTGCCAGAAGAAATTAATAAAGATAGTATTGAAGCAAAGTATGAAGACGGGGTATTGAATATTTCTTTACCAAGAAAAGAAGAAGCTAAAACACCTGCAGCTAAACAAATAGCTGTAAAATAAGCCAGCCAAAGTTTGGCTTTACAAAGCCCCGTTACAGATCGTATCGGGGCATTTTTAATTAATTATACATTATGGCAGATATAAAACTTTGGTTAGATTCTTACAATGATATTTATTCTGATTTTGATAGTAGGCATTATCTTAAAAGAAGAATATCAGAAGATTTTTTAGATGAGCTTAGAAATGAATTAAAAATTTCTAAACTTCACAATGGTAATATTATATTTCTTCTTCCTCAAATTGAAAGAGATGAAGCCTCAGAAAAAGTAATTGCCAAAGGACTTACAGAATATTTTAAAAAACAATATGAATTTCATAAAAATAAATGCACACATAAATTAAACCAAGGCATGTTGCTTTTTTTAAGTGGTTTTTTTATTATGCTACTCAACTCATGGTGTAGTTTTCATTATAAAGAAACTTTCCTCATTATTTTTTTAAGAATACTACTTGAACCTGCAGGTTGGTTTTTATTGTGGGCAGCATTCGACTTTGTATATTATGATTTTTCAAAATTGAAAACGGAAAGGAACCGCTTTCAACTACTTAGTAATGTAGAAATAATGTTTAATACTAGTGATTAAAGATGGGTTTTATGATTTCAATCAGACAAACTACTAATCAATGTTATTTTCTACTTTTTCTAACTAAAATACCTTCACACATAAAAAAGATGTATCCCACAATAGAATACGATACTAACAGCAATTTTAAAACGGATTTTATGCTAGAACTAAAGTTAAAACAACTACAATATGAAACCGACACATGGAAGCGCTTGCTTGGTTTTATGCAAGAAGAAAATGTGCATTTAAAGAATAGGCTTGCGGAAGTACTAAAAGATAAATTTGATAATAATTTATTAGAAGAAGTAGAGGTTTTTCAAACCAACTTTTTAAAAGAAGATGAGTTAATAAGTTTTTTACGACATGAAGTAGCGGAGATAGACAATGAATTGATGAAAGATATTTTTATTGATGGAAAATTGGATAAGAAAATGGAAAAGAAAATGAGCCAGCTACGCAAAAATTTAGTAAATGCAGAAAAGGGTTTTGCAAGAATGAAATTATCATTTAAGAACTATTTATCACAAAATGTTTAAGCACAATGAAAACGATTGTATTGCTAAAAATGTTGTTTTTGTGCATAATAGCATTGCAAAGTGAGATGGCAACTTGCCAAATAACGCCAGAAAAACTTGCACAATATATTTCTGAAAAAAAGCTACCAAATACGATTGATGCTAAGCGAGCGGAAGAAATTACTAGCTTTTATGAATATCTACAGCATACAACTGCTTGGATACAAGCGGAAAATATGAACAATCGTAATGCTTTATACGATGCTTTGAAACAATCAGCTAGCGTAGGTTTGAGAGAAAATGATTATCAATACAACTTTATAGAAACACTAAAAAAAGGCAATACGTATTTACAAACCACCAGCGATTCTATAGAGGCTGACATATTGCTAACAGATGCAGCCATTCATTTTTACAAAGAAATGGTAATGGGTAATACAAAACCATCGCTAGGCTTTAATGGCATTGATGAAGTTTTAGCATGCTACGATATTCCAACCC
Source organism: Ferruginibacter sp. (assembly GCA_043717975.1). Classification (GTDB taxonomy): domain Bacteria; phylum Bacteroidota; class Bacteroidia; order Chitinophagales; family Chitinophagaceae; genus Ferruginibacter. The sequence goes on from JAYSWO010000524.1 coordinate 6,897, forward strand.
TAATAGCGGAATATGTGTCTAAGAAAAAATTAGCGTTACTACAAAAAGATGTAGACCCTCCGCTTAAAGAAATTGGAGCC
>JAYSWO010000525.1:0-2797 GCA_043717975.1 Ferruginibacter sp.
CAAAAGCGCATCGGCATATTTGCTTACTTGGCTCGGGCTGCCAGGGAAAAGTATTACGGGAATATTACAACTGCGTTTAATTAATTGTACGCACTCGTCAAGGTAGCTAGATACAACTAGACTACCACCTACTAAGAAATAATCTACCTGCGCATCAAGCGAAAGCTGGATCAATTCTTCCACGCTGCTATCGTTTACCTTATCAGGATCTATAAGCACAGCAAAAGATTTTTTACTTTGGCGCTTTCTATCGGTAAGAGATTGATAAATATTGTTCAACATATACGGTTACAATTGATGCAAAAATGCTTGTTTTTTTGTTATTATGGAAATATTAACGGCAGAAATAATTTTAAGGCCCATTTTTGTTTTTAATAATAAGTAATTTTACAAGCTATGTTACCCGATTTTACAAAAGAAATAAAGTTCAAAACCGCCCGTAGTGGCGGCAAAGGCGGTCAAAATGTGAACAAGGTGGAAACCATGGTAGAAGGCTATTGGCATATAGCCTCATCTGACATGTTTAACACAGATGAAAAAACTTTAATAATGCTAAAACTAGCCTCTAAAATAAATACAGGAGGTTTTTTGTTAGTAAAAAGCCAAACAGAACGCACACAATTGGCCAACAAAGCTGAAGTGTTGGAAAAAATACAAACATTGGTTGCCAAAGCCTTAATTGTTCCTAAAAAAAGAAAGCCTACAAAAATACCAAAAGCCATCGTGGCAAAAAGATTGGATAGCAAAAAGAAAAATGCTGAAATAAAACAAGGGAGAAAAAAAATTATTAGCAATGAATAAGTATATTTTTTTGTTGTGTATGATTGTTTTTTCACTCAATTGTTTTGGGCAGAAAAAAATTACTATACGCTTTGAAAATATAGCAAATGGTAAAAAAATAGTGCTTAATGATAGCTTGTATGAAAATGATTTTGGCGAAAAATATACCGTGCGTAAATTGAAATATTATATAAGTAATATTTGTTTTTTCACCAAAGCTGGTTTGGTAGAAGACAAAACCGTTTATTTAATAGATGCTGCAAAAGAAAATATAATAACAAGAAAGCACAGCCCAAAAATAGTAGGAATATCTTTTATGCTAGGAGTGGATAGTGCATTAAATTGTAGTGGCGCACAAAGCGGTGCATTAGATCCTTTAAATGATATGTTTTGGACATGGAACAATGGCTATGTAATGTTTAAACTAGAAGGTAAATCGGATGCATCTTTAGCAGACAATAATAGAGTTGAGCAACATATTGGTGGGTACAAAGGCGAATACAAAACGATGAGAAAAGTGATTATGCCGATAAATGAAAAACATGTTCAACAAAATAATACCATCACCATAGAAATGAATTTAGATGATTATTGGGCAGGTATTAAAATTGCTGAAAATCCTGTTATTGCTGTGCCCGGAGCATTAGCAAACAAAGCGTCTGATAACTTTCCAAAAATGTTTTTTTTAAAATATTGAAAATAAAAATTACGATATGCTTTGTATTACTTATTTCTGCTGCACTAATAATGATAAGTGCAAGTAAAAAAACGTATGCGCCCACACCAATACCTTTTACCATTCCAAAAGGTTTCCCAAAACCCACCACCAATATTTTTGCAAAAAATACATTAACAGAAGAAGGGTTTCAGCTAGGTAAAAAATTATTTTACGATGCAAAGCTTAGTAAAGATGGGCAAGTAAGTTGTGCAAGTTGCCACCAACAGTTTGCCGCTTTTTCTACCTACGATCATGATTTGAGCCATGGTGTTTTTAATAGCTTTAGCACACGCAATGCCCCCGGCCTCATCAATTTAGCATGGATGAACGAATGGCATTGGGATGGTGGTATAAATCATCTAGATAATCAACCATTATCTCCACTGACAGCCGCCAACGAAATGGGCGAAAATTTAGATACAGTTTTGCAAAAGATAAAAGCAGATAAGGATTATAGCCAGTTATTTCTAAAAGCGTTTGGCGATGTTAATATTACCACTGCACGAATGCAAAAAGCTTTTACGCAATTTGTAGGTAGTCTTACAAGTGCCAATAGTAAATACGATAAAGTAAAACGAGGAGAAGAAAAATTTATTTTGCCCGAAGAAATGGGGTACGAGGTTTTTAAAGCCAATTGCAATACTTGCCATAAAGAACCTTTGTTTACCGATAATAGTTTTAGAAACAATGGCATGCCGCTAAATCGATTTAAAGATATAGGCAGACAAGCCATAACATTAAATAACAATGATTCCTTAAAATTTAAAGTGCCTACTTTGCGCAATATTGGACTAACACTGCCTTATATGCATGATGGTAGTATTGGTTTTTTAGATAAAGTACTTGATCATTATACAAATTTGGACACCGCTTTAATAAACTTAGACCCATTGCTACAAAAAAAAATAAAGATGACGGAAAGAGAAAAAAAACAATTGACGCTTTTTTTGTACACACTTACTGATACAAGTTTTACAAAGAATAAGAGGTTTACGCCTTAAAGACGATACGGTAATGAAGAAAAAAATCAGTTTAAAAAGGTTTTTTTAGTAAAAATGGAAAGTCGATTTCTCAACTTCCCATTTGCATGTAAAATATTTTTATTACAACATCTCTCCTTTCACAAAATCCATCAGTACTTTAATTTTCTTACACAAAAGATAGATTAAAAAATTTTAGTGTTTTAACAATCAAAAAATTAAAAAAAGTTATCCATATTATGTGTATTATCTACGTGGAAAACTTCTAAAAAATGCTGCATCCTATGTCCGTATTGCATTAGGCTTGTTTGTAAACATT
>JAYSWO010000526.1:0-18542 GCA_043717975.1 Ferruginibacter sp.
GCAGTTTTAGGAATAAGGTCTCCTTTGCAAACAGTATCCCATAGTACAAACAATTCATCAGCATACTCGCTTTCTTTTAAAAAAAATTCTGTGGTACTTAGCAATTGCTCTAAACCTATAATGGTTTTTTGCGTACTATCTGCTATGCTTTTGGTAAGTTTATTGGTTTCGGCATTTATAATGGCTGTTTGCGATAAAAGCGCATCCAATCTATTAATGACTACTTCAGATTGTTGACTATTTAAAATACCATCATAGGCAATTCTAATAGCAAAAAAATAAGAATAGGTACTAGCAAAACTACCAATCACGCCTACGAGTGTAATGGCCACAAGGCTTACCCATTCTATAGGGTCACCCCAATTAATTTCTTTTTTAAAAAAAATATATGCCCCTATTATTAACGTGCAGGTTATACAGGTAGAAATCCAAAATTTGCGTTCCCAAATTTTAGCTTGTTTTTTAAAATTTTCTATGGTCATTTGTTAGGTGTTCGAGTTGTTGCGCTAAATAGTATCCATTTGATGATGGGTGTATCATACTGTTTGATATGAACAAATCTACTAATTATCTGGGATAGACAATATTTTGGGAATTAACTATTATAGAAATGCAAAAATGGCTAGATAGCCACTTTACTTTTTATCGATAAGGATAAAAAACTCTGATAGGGAGATTTTGAAATATTTGCAGATGGCTGCTAGGGTGCTTACAGTTGGATTGCTTTTAGCAGATTCAATGCGACCTATATTTAGCCCTGTATCATAAAAAACTTCCAGTTGGGTTAACCCTTCCTGCTCTCTTAATTTTTTTAAAGAGACTGCAATTTTTTTAATTAATATGGTGTCTTTTACTTGCCCCATTTTACAAGAAGCAAGAACGAACAAAATATTTTTTTTGTAAACACGAATATGTGTTTATCTTTATTTTAAGATCATAGGTGCTACAAGTAAAAAATATTATAACTGTAATAAATTTTAAAACAGTTGGAAAGAATTTTTTGAATAAAAAATAACTGAAAGATTTACTTTATTGAAGGTACCATAACAAATGCTTGTAGGTTAAACACTACAAAATGCAAGAAAAAATAAAAATAATTAGCGTTAGTGAGATTTAGCCGTAAGCATTTTAAAAAAAGTTATAACAATTTATTATGAAAAACTAAATATATTTTACACTGTGTTGTAAATAAAACATAAAAATATTTATTACAAATACCATAGCATATTATTATACTATTGATAGGCCCCATCCTACTTAAAAGTATATAGCGATACCGTATATCGTTTACTTCATTTAAAGCAACACTACTTATATGAACTACAAAGAGTATTCAAAAAAGATGGGGACAGCACTACAATACATAGAAAACAAATGGGCAAATACGCCTGATACATTAGCAGAAAAATTAGGCTTAAATGCAAGAACTGTTTTGAGAATAATTGCTCATCTAAAAGATGATGGACACCCAATTGAATATTGCAAAAAAGAAAAAATATATAAAATTATTGTGAAATAAATTAGACTGCCACTTTTTGGCACTCAGTCCTTTTAGTTTTAGATTTTATTCGGATGTAGCATATTAACCAAATTCATAAAATATGTTTAACCAGTTTGAGCCTAGTGTAAAAGTAACCATAGCATTTTTGAAGTTATTGAATGTAAAAGTAAATAACGATACGGTAAATGATACTTTGCAAAATCATCCTGATTGGCCAAGTATGCTTTGCATAACAGACAGTTTGCAAAAGTGGAATATACCAAATGCTGTAGGAAAAATAGATACAAGTAAAATTGATGAATTGCCTGTGCCTTTTATGGCATATACTTATGATAAGGAAAATCTCCTTGCAATAGTTACAAATATTACGGATACTACGATAGAAACTTATCAAAAAAAATATAATAAAGCCATTACAGAACCTAAAGAATCATTTATTAAAAGATGGGAAGGTGTTTACTTAATAGCCGAGCCAAACGAAAACTCAGTAGAACCAAACTACAGAGCTAATAAACAGAAAGCATTTTTTAAAAACCTTGTTCCTTCTTTTACAATTGCTGCATTACTTATATTCAGTTTTATTATTTTAAAAAGTACAACTGGCACAGCACCAAATCGTATTGGAATTTACTTACAATATGCAGTATTGGTAATAGGCACAGTAGTTACATCATTATTACTTTGGTACGAAATAGATAAAAATAATCCTTTATTACAAAAAGTATGTACAGGTATTGCCAAAGGCGATTGTAATGCTATACTTACAGGCAAAGCTGCAAAAGTTTTTAGCTGGCTTAGCTGGAGCGAAGTTGGCTTTTTTTATTTTGTAGGTAGTTTGCTCATACTTTTATTTATACCAAATGCTATGAATATTTTAGCATGGTTAAATATCCTTGCTTTGCCTTATACAATATTTTCTGTTTATTACCAATGGCGTGTAGCTAAGCAATGGTGTGTACTTTGCCTTGCAGTGCAAGTTTTGTTTGTGTTGGGAGCTATTAATGTTTTAGCAAATAATTTTCTGTCAACTCCCGACTATAATCTATTAAATATAATCTATCAACTTTCTTTATTTGCTTTCCCTGCTCTATTATGGTTCACCATAAAGCCCTTTGTATTGAAACTGCAAGAAGCCAAAAACACCAAACGCCAATACCTGCGCCTAAAATTTAACACCGAAATATTTGAAACCCTCTTAAAAAAACAAAAACAAATAACCATATATGAAAGCATCGGTATAGATATTGGTAACCCAAACGCTACACAACAAATTATAAAAGTATGCAACCCTTACTGTGGGCCATGTGCCACAGTCCACCCAATAATAGACCAGATATTAGAGCAAAATAAAAATGTAAAAGCAAAAATAATTTTTACAACTCCCAATGATAAAACCAATGATAGCTATAACCCAGTACAACATTTACTTGCCGTAGCAGCCGAAAATGACGAACACAAAACGAAACAAGCATTAGATGATTGGTACTTGCCAACCCAAAAAGATTACGAAATCTTTGCTGTGAAATATAAAATGAATGGAGAGCTCGAACAACAAGGCAATAAAATAGAGGCAATGGATAAATGGTGCAAAGCAACTGCCATTGGCTACACACCCACAATATTTATAAATGGATACCAACTGCCCGATGCGTATGGTATTGAGGATTTAGAATATTTTTTGCAAGAATAAAAAAAATATTCCAAAGCAATTTTTAGAATCGTAACAATCTACTGCATTATCACACTCTTTGAGGGTGTTAAAGGAGGAATTATTACCAATTGCTCGAGAAGTATAGCATTGCAGAGTTGTAATGTTTTTGATGTAATAAAATAAAATATAAAACTCAGTAATCTTCTTCCTATACCACCCTTCGGAGGGGATTAGAGAATGTTTAAATATTTGCAAGAATAGTTCCCTTGCAAAAAAAGCTCTGCGGAACTACACATAGCTGCAGCAATGTGGTAGAGCGGTTAAAGCCTTTGCAACTAAAAAATAAAGGCATAATTATTTTATTTAACTTTAAATTTTAAAAAATGAAAACAACAAAAATGAGCCTTGCAAATATGCAAGGCAAACTCAGCAGAACCGAAATGAAGAATATCATGGCGGGTAGTGGTACTGCCGAATGCGTTGGTGCGTGTAATCTACCACAAGCTCTTTGTAGGAGTTTAAAGGGTTGTTCGCTTGGATCTGGAGCATATAATTGGAAATGTTGCACTCCATAGGTTCTTGTGAAAGTTTAACGAGTTGTTCGACTGAATCTGAACCATGTGGTTGGAAATACTGTTAACATTTATTTGATATACTTGGTCTTTGTTACGACCAAGTATATTTTAAATTTCAGGAAATGAAAATACAATTACTTTTAATTTTATTATCAATTACAAGCGTTGGCTTGGGGCAAAGTATGGATAAAGGCGGTAGGATCAATTTAGCATCTAACTTCTACTTGGGTAGAGAGTTTGTTGTTCAAGGAGGTATTCTCTCAGATTCTAATAGTTATAATGACTTTAATTATTCTGATACAGTTTCTACAATAATGAACTCAGCAAAATTATTAATTGGGAGTTCAGAAGAATATAAAATTGGCATAAAGGCAAGTTATCCCCATCCGTTTCAAATTCTTCTTTTTGATACATCAAAGCAAGCTGGTGTTAGTTCTCATTACTTTTTTGTAGGGAATAATAGGGTCAGTATAAAATTGGGAGACCTGTTTAAAGAAAAAGATGTACTTAGTGGTAAACTTACTAAAGAAAATAGAGAATATTTAAAACTACAAAATTCATTTGAGAAATTTGTGAATAATCAAACTGGAGAAATATATGATTTAGCAGGTAAACTAAAAGTGTTGAAACGGTATATTTTACAAAACCCAAATTCAATCGTCGCTTTATGGGAATTAGCTTTGAACTATCGTAATATTAGAAGTGAAGTAGACCAAAGAAAAATTTGGGCTATAGTTCAAAATTTTTCTGATGGAGTAAAAGATACCAAAACATTTAAAGCACTAACTAACAATATAATTCACGATTTACAATTGATTGAGGGTAACCGAATGCCAAATATTTTTTTAAAAGGCGATGATAGTTTGCTGAATGTAGTTTCAAAAAACAAATACACATTAATTGACTTTTGGTTTTCAGGTTGCCAACCATGTTTAAAACAGTTTGATACATTACAAAAAATTTATGATAAATATAAACAAAAAGGATTTGAGATAATTGGAATTTCAACAGACAGTAAAGAAAATGTATCACAATGGAAAAAAGTAATTTTGAAATTTAATTTAACCTGGATACAATATTTAGATACTAGTGGAGTTGAAGCTAATAAGCTATACATTATAGGATTTCCAACAAATTTTTTACTTGACCGAAATGGAAAAATTTTAAAAAAAGATATTTCGCCTGAGGAATTAGACATTTTTTTGCAAAAAAATGTAAATTGAAACCAAACTTTTATTTCTTGAATGATATTATGTATTTCTAACTTAATTACAAAATACTTTTTCTTAAGCATTTGGCAGTTATTAAATTTATAAAATTCTTATGATTTCCCAAAATACAAAACTGTAAACAAATTATTTAAAAATCAATATAAAATGTACTTGAATGAATACAATCGCATTAGTCACATGCTGGTACGGGCCATTCCCTTGGTACTTACCTTACTTTATACACTCATGTATTTACAACCCAACTATAGATTTTTATATTGTTACCGATAACGAACAAATTGTGCCTAACAAACCACAAAATGTAATAATTATTAATAAAACAATAGAAGATATAAAAGCCTTAGCATCAAGTAAATTAGGCTTTACAGTAGTGATAGATAATGCTTATAAACTCTGTGATTTTAAACCCACTTACGGCTATCTATTTTCTGAATTCTTAAATAAGTATGATTTTTGGGGACATACAGATATTGATGTAATGTACGGTGATATTCGTGGTTTTATGACAGAAGATGTTCTAAATTATTATGATGTAATAAGTAGTAGGCACGATTTTATTACTGGCACATATTGTTTATATAAAAATAATAAACAGATGAATTCCTTATTCATGCAAAGCAAAGATTACAAACATGTATTTACAAATGCAACACATTTTTGTTTTGATGAATGTAATTTTTTATTTAAACAGTTGCAAGGCGGCTTAGATATTTTAGACTTTACAGACAATATTCAAAGTATGACTTATTTAGTACGAAAAGGTCAATTGGAAGGAAAATTAAATGCTTTTTTCGATTTTATTATTATTGAAGGCATGACAAATGATGTAAAATGGGATAGTGGTAAGATTATTTATAAAGACGAATTTGAAGGGATGTATTATAATCTTATAACATACAAAACAAAATGCAAACATAAAAATGTGTTAGATCCTATACCTAACGTATTCTATTTTAAGAAAAATAAAGTAATAGCAAATAAACAACTTGAAATTTCCAGTATATAAACAATTAGACGCCATGGACTGCGGCCCCACATGCTTGCGCATGATAGCAAAATATTATGGTCGTACTATTTCTTTAGATTATTTGCGCAACAAATCTGAGTATGGTAAGCAAGGCATAAGTATGCTTGGGCTTGCAGAGGCTGCGGAGGCAATTGGTTTTAAAACGATTGGCGCAAAACTTAGTTTTGAGCAACTTATAAACGATGCTCCATTGCCTGCCATTATACATTGGGATCAATATCATTTTGTAGTACTTACCAAAGGTTCTACAAAAAATAAGTTAATAATTGCAGATCCTGCAAAGGGGATGGTAAAACTTAATAAGGATGAATTTTTAAAAAGTTGGATTTCTACAACCGAAAATAATACAGGCAAAGGAACTACCCTATTATTAGAAACTACTCCATTCTTTAAACAAATAGATTTTGAAGATGAAGAGCAAAAGCGAAATAATAAAATAGGGTGGAACTATTTGTTTTCTTACATAAAAGAACATAAGGCATATTTTTTCCAAATATTCTTGGGTTTAATCATTGGTAGTATTTTACAATTAGTATTTCCGTATCTCACCCAAAGTATTGTTGACACAGGCATCAATACACATGACCTTAATTTTATTCAAATAGTATTAGCAGCGCAACTCATGTTATTGTTTTCTCAAACAGTAGTAGAGTTTATTCGTAGCCGCATTTTAATGCACATAAGCACACGCATAAACATTTCTTTACTTTCGGGTTTTTGGGCTAAGCTACTAAAATTACCTATGCAATTTTTTGATAGTAAACACCCAGGCGATATTATACAACGCATAGGCGACCACCATCGTATTGAAAGTTTTTTAACAGGCACAGCACTCAATACAGTATTTTCTATTTTTAATCTTATACTTTTCTCTTTTGTTTTACTTTCTTACAACATTACAATATTTATTATTTTTATAGTCGGTAGTATTTTATATTTATTTTGGATAAGGTTCTTTTTAAAATATCGCCGCAAAATAGATTACCAACGGTTTGCTATAGCCAGCAAAGAAAACAATGCCACAATGCAATTGGTGTATGGTATGCAAGAAATAAAATTAAACAATGCAGAAAATACTTTTCGTTGGGCTTGGGAGGGTTTGCAAGCAGGCTTGTTTAAACTTAATTTTAAAAGCCTTTCGCTGGCACAATACCAGCAAGTAGGAGCTTTTGTTATAAACCAAGGCAAAAATATTTTAATAACTTTTATTGTGGCTAAACTAGTAATAGAAGGGAGCCTTACGCTGGGAATGATGCTTGCCATTCAATATATCATTGGTCAGTTAAATAGCCCCATAGAGCAACTAATTGGTTTTACACAACAAGCACAAGATGCGAAAATATCTTTAGAAAGATTAAATGATATACACAGCTTAGATGATGAAGAAGGATCAAACATTGAATTACAACATAATTTACCTCATGAGCATAGTATAAATATTAAAAACCTTTCTTTTACATATCCGGGTGCAGGTAATGAGCCCGTTTTAAAAAATATTAATTTACAAATTCCTGAAGGCAAAGTAACAGCCATTGTAGGCATGAGTGGTAGTGGAAAATCTACTTTAATAAAATTACTATTGCGTTTTTATGAAAATTATAAAGGAGAAATATATTTAGGTACAGCAAATTTAAAAAATATTTCGCCAAAGTTTTGGCGAAGTGTATGTGGCTCAGTAATGCAAGACAGTTTTATTTTTAACGACAATATCCAAAAAAATATTACAGTTACGGGAGACAAAATTGATAATGAACGATTAATGAATGCTTGTAAAACGGCTAATATTTTATCGTTTATAGAATCGCTACCTCTTGGCTTTTATACCAAACTTGGTGCAGAAGGCAATGGTATAAGTGGTGGGCAAAAACAACGTATATCAATAGCTAGAGCTGTTTACAAAAACCCACAGTTTATGTTTTTTGATGAAGCCACCAACAGTTTAGATGCTAATAATGAAAAAATAATTTTAGAAAACTTACAACAGTTTTTTAAAAATAAAACAGTTGTAGTAGTAGCACATAGATTGAGTACTGTAAAAAATGCAGATAAAATAGTAGTGCTAGAAAATGGAGAAGTAGCGGAAGAAGGTACACATGATGAACTTACTTTAAGAAAAGGGAAATATTATGAACTTGTAAAAAATCAATTAGAACTTGGAAACTGAAAATAACATACCAAAGCCTTCAATACCATTTTCCTCTGATGTACCTAGAAACACATTTGCAGAGCATAGTAATGAAATAGAAGAAATAATATCTAAAAAGATTCCTTCTGTAGTAAAATGGGGTACTGTTTATTTTTTATTAATCTTAATTTTATTAATAGCAGCTTGTTGGTTTATTCAATATCCCGATATTGTAAACACCAACGCAAAACTAACTTCCATAAACGCACCTAAAGAAGTAATAACAAAAACACAGGGCAAACTAATTAAATTGTTTGCAAAAGAAAATGAGCAAACACAAGCAGGTAATGTATTGGGTTATATGGAAAGTACAGCAAACCATGCAGAAGTATTAACTATTTCAGAAAATATAGATACAGTACAAATTTTATTGAGTAAAAATAAAATAGAACAAATATTTCCATTTTTAAATGCTACTTACCAAAACTTAGGCGAACTGCAATTGCCATACCAAACTTTTGAGCAATCTTATAATAGCTTTCGCAATTATTTATCTGGTGGGTTTTATTTATCTAAAGTAAATATGCTTCATAAAGATGTAGCATTTCTACAAAAGATGCACGCTAATTTAATACAACAAAAAGGATTAAACACAGAAGATTTAAACCTTTCGCAAAAAACTTTTAATGCCAATAAAACTTTAAATGATGATAAAGTAATTTCCGATGTTGAATATAGAAACGAAAGTAGTAAACTGATCAATAAAAAATTATCGTTGCCACAAATAAGCTCTAGCATTATAAGCAACGAAGCACAGCAAAATGAAAAGCTAAAAGAAATAGCAGAATTGCAAAATACCATTGCGCAGCAAAAAAGTATTTTTATACAAACACTAAACAGCTTTAAAAGCCAAATAGAAGATTGGAAAAAGAAATATTTATTGATAGCGCCAATTGATGGTAAAATTGCGTTCGCCACTTTTTTACAAGAAAACCAACAGTTTAAAGCGGAGCAAGTTATTTGCTATATCAATCCTGAAAATACTGAATATTATGCAGAGATTTATATACCCCAAACAAATTTTGGGAAAGTAAAAAACGGGCAAGAAGTTTTATTGAAATTTCCTTCCTATCCATTTCAGGAATATGGTAGCGTAAATGGAAAGATAGATTTTATCAGTAATATAAATACCGATAATGGGTATCTGGCAAAGGTAATTTTGCCCAATGGCTTAGGTACAACATATAAAAAGCAAGTGCAATTTAGAGATGGCCTACAAGCACAAGGAGAAATAATAACGCAAGACATGCGATTGCTTGAACGTTTTTACTACAATATAATAAAGCAAGTAAAAAAGTAAATGTTGCTTTTTAGCAAATAAAATTCTTCAACCTAATAAAATCCGCATTGCTAGTACCTGCAAAAAATGATTTTAAAGCAGCAATGATAGATTGTTTAAGAGCACCAAAAGAACTGCTCTTTGCTTGAGTCTTCTTCATAGTATTTGATTTTGGACGATAAAATTATTTAATACCATTTACACTTTATATAATACGCTTTACTATAATAATGTAGTTTTTTTACTACATTTTGTATCTGCAATATCTTGTATCTGTGTAGGTATCTATATATTATAACGCAAGCGAATGTTAATTATTATGTTAATAACTACATTTTTTTGAAGAAGAAATTTTTTAATGGCTTACAGGTTTCTTTTTATTCATAGCATTTACTAAAAAATAAATACCTACAAAAGCTAGTAATATACCAATGCCTGTTAAGCCCGTTTTTGGTTTGTCTAAAAAAATAATGATGCTTAAAAAAACATAATTAAGCATAAAAATAATAGGTAATAATGGAAATAGTTTCATTTCATAAATACCAGTACCATTTAAATGTGCGGTGGCTTTGCGTAGTTTAAAAATTGTAGCTGCAGAAAAAACCATTCCAATGCTATCTAAAAAAATGGAGAAACTAAGAATTTCATCGAATGTTTTTGCCCAAAAAACGATGAGCACACACATGCTTGCAAACAAACTAAGCGATGCAAAAAGCACATTGGTATTGACGGTTCTTTTGGCAAAGGTTTTTGGGAGTACGCCATCTTCGCTCATGGCTTGCATTACCCTTGGATTGCTCATGAGTAATATGTTTACATAGGCAAGCACACTCATAAAAAGAAAAATGGACAATACATTACCAGCGGCGCTACCAAATACATGACTCGCCATTATAGCTGCAATGTTAGACGATGTTTTAAGTGCCGTAAAACCAATTACTTTATAATAAGCAAAATTTATAGCTAAGTACAATACAATAATAATAAGTAAGCCGGCAATGATACCTCGGGGTACATTTTTAGAAGGGTTTTGCACTTCCTCACCAAAGTTTATAGATTGCTGATATCCGCCATAGGTAAAACTTACAGCTACCAAGCCTAAGCCAAATGCTTTAATATATTCTCTAAGTGTAGGGCTAGCAATACTACTTGCTACATCGGGCATTGGGTTTGTATAAAAGAAAAGTGGTGTAATGAGCAGAAGAATTAATCCAATTTTTATAATTGTTAATACATTTTGTGTGCGGGCACTCATTTTTAAACCTGCCAGATTTACCCCATAAAAAAGTACTATAGAGGTAATGGCAATAGCAATTTGTACAGACTCTGCATTGGAAGAACCGGGCATTACAACTTTAATAATATACTCCGCACCAATAATGGCCACACCAGCCAAAGATGCAGCATTGGAAATGAGAATAATACAATTAATAGCAAATGCAATGGAGGGGTGATAAGCGTACGAAAATATTTTGTAGTATCCTCCGGTTACAGGAAAACGGCTACCAATTTCTGCATAGGTAAGTGCACCACAAATGGCTATAAGGCCACCAAAAATCCAAATGGCAAAAAATACTGCAGGGCTAGATGAACTGGCCGCTGTGTTGGCTGGGGTTCTAAAAATACCCATACCAATTACAAGAGATACCATTATCATGGTAAAGTCGAAGCGGTTTAATGTTGGTTTTGCCATATTTTGAAGATATACATTTTATTGCCACCAATGTACGAATCAATAGCCATAGAAATTAATTTACTGCGTACATTTTGATAAACCACTGATTACACGAATGAACACGAATAAAAATCATTAATGAACATTTGTGTTATTAATGACAAAAAGTGCTTTATATATCAAATTGAGCCGCTAGAAAAATTATCATTCTATATTTGTAAAAATAAAAACATCATGTTTGAATTTGGTCATTTTGCTATAAAAGAAGTATTAACGGTAACCTTTACATTGTTTGCTGTAATTGATATGCTTGGTAATGCGCCGGTGCTCATTTCATTAAAAGCAAAAATGGGCGGTAAAATAAATAGTATACAAGCTACGCTGGCGTCTGGCGCTTTAATGATTTTGTTTCTTTTTATAGGGCGTCAGTTTTTAGATATACTGGGCTTAGATGTAAAATCGTTTGCTGTGGCTGGTAGTATTGTAATTTTTATTATTGGATTGGAAATGGTACTTGGCTTAGATTTTTTTAAAGCGGAAAGCGATGCTAAGAGTGGAAGTGTTGTACCCATTGCGTTTCCTTTGATAGCAGGTAGCGGAACGCTTACTACCATTATGAGTTTAAAAGCAAATTATGATGATGTAAACATTTTGCTTGGCATTTTAATAAATTGTGTGGTAATATTTTTGGTGTTAGGTTCTTTAAAATGGATAGAAAAAGCACTTGGGCCAAATGGATTGCTAGTGGTAAGAAAATTTTTTGGTGTAATATTATTAGCAATAGCCGTTAAAATATTTGGAACCAATATTGTGAAATTTGGAAAGTAGCATTAGTTGAAGGTTGAAGGTTCAAGGTGGAAAGTTCAACGATATTGGCCTCGTAGTACAATGGATAGTATAAGAGCCTCCGAAGCTCCAGATTCAGGTTCGATTCCTGACGAGGTCACCACAATTAGTAAAAATTAGCAGCATAAAATAATAACTTCCGAAGCGCCAAATTCAGGTTCCCTGCCCGAATGCTTTGGCAGGCGGGGATTCCTGACGAGGTCACAAGAAAATTTTAGATTTAAATATGTATGATTTCAGATTATTTTCACATCAAGCATTTTATTTTTTTTTAGGACTTTTGTATTCCATTAAGCCCAACTAATATCGCTCGGGTTTAACGAAGCTATAAAATTATCCCCTACTTTTTGCCCTGCCTCTACCATGCGTTTCATTTCGGCAATATCAAATGTAAGTCCGCCAGGCCCACCGCCCAATGGCTTTTCAGGTCTAAAAGAAAATAATTTTAAAGGCAATTTGTCTTCAAATGGGTTTTCTCTACCTTTTACTCTAAAAAATTCATCTACTTGTGCAGCATCTATTCCACTTCGTTTTATTTTTCGTTTTACTGCATCAATATATTCTAATGCTTCGTTGTATTGTGTAGGAATTATCAAATCGTTTTTACCCACGTCTTCTGTAAAAATATCTATGGTTTGTTGGAGTATTGGAAATATACTTTTAAACTCAGTATCCACAATTACTTTTTCTCCAGTAGACAATAGAATGGTAAATATTTCTGTAGCGCCTGCATCTATTGCCATTTGCACACCTGCATACTCACGCACGCCACCGTCCACATATTGAAAATGTGGATTCGCTTCTCCAGGCACATGTAAGTTTATTTTTATAGGGGGCATAAACACTGGTTGGCAGGCCGATGCCATTACTGCTTTGCGAAATTGATCTGCATTTACAATGGTTTTTACTTCGTAATTATTGGATAGCTTTGGATTTACTTCATTCGTAAAAACCACCAGCTCGCTCGTTTGTAAGCATACCGTTGTTAAATATATTTTTTTACCCGAAGCCAATAACTTATCATAATTATCATTGTTATAAAACTTTTCTATTAAATCCCAAAGTGGCCCTGCTCCAAAAATAGATTTTTCGCTAAGTCTATCGCCAAGGTTACCCGTTTCTATAACATCATCGTTGGTTATACTGGTGTATAACTTTTCTAACAAAGCAAACTCTCCCATAGCCGCCAGCGGTGCTATGAGAGAGCCTGTACTCGTGCCCACATATGTATCGAAACTTAGGTTGGGATATTCTCTTAATAATCTCTTTATAATGCCTACGGCAAAGGCTCCTTTGCTTCCGCCGCCGCTTATTACTAACGATCTGGTCATGGTAAATTGTTGAATTGTTTTTTTGTTAAATTGTAATTTCCAACTGCCAACTGCCTACTACTCATTAAAAGGTTCCCTCATTTTTTTCTTTTTACTGATACGAATTCCTATGGATGTTTGTATCCACCAAGTTTTAAACTCATAATCTCTGTGTGTGGTTAGCGATAATACAAGCAGGTTAAGTAAATCAAGATTAATGCCGCCACCAAATAATTTTTGTTTGCCTGTGCCCCATAAATGTTCTGCACTAAGGTTTACATTGGCTGCACTGCCAAATACCAATGCCTTTATGGTTTTTAATTTTACGGAAGTGTTTATTCCAAATTGGCCATCTACAACCTTGCCACTATAAAATGCACCAGCCACAATACCGGCACGCATTTTATGCTCTACAATTGTAAGCTGCGGCACCAATTGTATGCCACCTACATACAAATCTGCACCAGCTTTAAAATTAGTAATCATGCCATTGTGCAATTTGGCGTGCATAATAAAACCTTTGGGAAATTCAGTATCTTTTTGGGCAAAGCCATGTTGCATAAAAAAGCAACTGATACATAAAAGTATCGCCTTGTTAGTAATACATTTCATAACGCAGTTTTATAGAATCAATAAATAATATGGAGGGTAAAGCAGATGTAGTTTTTGGTAGGAACAGAATGGAATAATTTTATATAGCAATAATTGAACCAAAGTCTATTTTAAGTAAATAATGGTTAATTTAACTTATTAAATATACCCACAATGAAAACTTTCTATCCCAAAAACAATGAAGCTTGGCGAAAATGGTTAGAAAAGAATCATCTAAGGGAGCAATCGATATGGATTATTTATTACAAAGTAAAAAGCAACAAGCCTACCGTAAAGTATACTGATGCAGTGGATATTGCTTTATGCTATGGTTGGATAGATAGTAAACAGTTGCCTATAGATGATGAGAAATATATGCAATTTTTTAGCAAACGCAAACCAAAAAGTGTGTGGAGCAAAATAAATAAAGTAAAAGTTGAACGATTGATTGGGGAAGGTAAAATGGCAACGGCAGGTTTTGAAAGCATTGAAACAGCAAAGCAAAATGGCTGTTGGAATATTTTAGACGATGCAGAAAATTTAGTAATACCAAAAGATTTAGAAAAAGAGTTTAAAAAATATAAAAATGCAAAAATTAATTTTTTAAATTTTAGTAGAAGTGATAAACGTAATATTTTGCAATGGCTTACTATGGCAAAAAGGCCTGAAACTATTCAAAAAAGAATAGACGAAATTGCAAGCCTTGCCGCAGAGAGGTTGAAGCCAAAACAATTTACCGTGAAAATGTAGTAAGTATTTTAATGTTATTGAATAAAAAATATAAATGACACAACTAGAAGAATACATACAATCTTACATTGGTATTGTAGATAATGAAGATGTAGAAACCATTGCCTTATTGTTTACACAAACCATTGCTAATACATATCATACTAAGGAATTATGTTAGAGTAGGGCAATAAATAATTTTTTTTTACCTGTCATTAAACCTTTTTACCTACATCAAAGTCATAAGAGCAATAACATCTTAATTAAAACTAAAACCATAATTTATGACAACTAAACCCTTTTTAAAGCTTTTAGTAGCTGCAGCCATTACTTTTTGTTTAGCATCTTGCAAAAAAGACAAAACTGACACATTAGATGAAATAGAAACCACTTTTGAAGCAAGTGAAAACCAAGCCAAAGCCGATAACCTTAGCCAAGATGCAGGAGATGTAATGGAAGAAGCTGCTGCAAGACACGGCATATTAGGAGGTACAAACGGATGTGGCAATCCTAGTACGATGAATTGGATTGGTGCTTGTGCTACCATTACTGTTACGGGTAGTTTTCCTGCAAAAAATATTAAAATAGATTTTGGTACAGGTTGTACAAGCCCAAATGGTGTGATAAGAAAAGGTATTATGAATATTGTATTAACCGATTCTGTACGTACACTTGGTAGTAAAGCAACCATAACATTTGATAATTTTTATGTAAACAATTTTAAAAAAGAAGGTACCATCGTTCGTACAAATACAACTGTGGCAGGTTTAGGCACACGTAGCCACAACCGTACAGTTACCGATGGCAAAATAACAGCCCCGTCGGGAAAATATTGGTTGCACAGTTGCAATATTGATTTTACACAAACCGCAGGTGTGCTTACCCCTTGCGATATTACGGACGATGTATATTTATTATCAGGTACTAGAAGTACTACCAATGCAGAAGGTAAAACAAGAACAGGTACTACCCAAACAGCATTGCAAAAGAAAACCAATTGCTCAAACATTGATCAAGGTATTTTAAAAATACAAGGTCCTAATCATTATGCCATCATTGATTTTGGTAATGGAAATTGCGATAACAAAGCTACTATTTCTGTAGATGGTCGCCCAACAAGAGATATTTACTTAAGGTAAGTTTAAGTTTGATAATGTAACCAAAGCCGCTTCTTTCTTTAGAAGCGGCTTTTTTCATAAATAGATTTAATAAAATCATTAAACATACATTTCAATATGTTTTAATGACACATCTAGCTTTATACTTAGTCTAATTGATTTTTTTCAAAACCTATTACTCATAAAGTAAGTGCACTTTTCCATAAAAATTTACTGCCAATGATTTGGTGAATGTTGCTACATAAAAATGGGAGCATCTTACACCTTATATCTCAAACTCCCAAACAGACTTATACACTCCATTTTTTTCTACATACATTAAAAACGCATCGTAAAATTTATCTACAGCAATGGTGGCGCTATCGCCAATTACAAACAATTTTTCTTTGGCTCTTGTAATGGCTACATTCATTCTTCTGTAATCTTTTAAGAAACCAATATCGCCATCTTCATTGCTGCGCACCAGCGATAAAATTATGTTTTCTTTTTCTTGCCCTTGAAAACTATCAATGGTGCTAATGCGCATGCTGATAGGTAGCATTTCTTTTGCCATAGCCACTTGCCCTGCATATGGAGAAATAAAAGCAGTTTGTGAGGTATCTAAATTTTCCGTTTCCAATAATTTTAAAACAATTTGTAACTCGCCATTGTTTTGTAAGCTATGCCCATCTTTTCCTTGCTCTTCGTTATAGCCAGAGCCAGCGGTATCTATAAAATAAATATGCGTAGCATTATTGCTAAGGTGACTAGCGGTTTGCAACAACCCTTCATAAAAATATTGGCTACTAAACCCAGCAATGGCTTCTCGCATTCTGTATTGGGTATTTAGTAAAAAAACAGTATTAATATTTTTAATGCTAATTTCTAAAATGGATTTATTAAACCCAAGTTGTGCGGCTTCATTGCTGAGAACGGTTGGTGGCAGTTGCAAATGATCTCCCGCCAATACTATTTTTTCTGCTAATGGAAAAATACACCATGCCAATGGCTCTATGCATTGCCCAGCTTCATCTATTACTAAGGTATGAAAAGTTATATTCTTTATTTTGCTATCGCACAAGCCTATTGGCGTTCCAAGAATTACATCGGCTTCTGCAAATAATTTTTCTTCATTATACTGCTGCAGTTTTTTTATTTCTGTACGAATATCTTTTACTTCTTTAAATAATAAGTTGCGTTGCTCTCTTTCTGCTTTACCAAAACTTCGTTTATATTTCAGCGCCATTTTTCTAAATTCTTCTGCTCGTATTTTTAAAGCTTTTATGTCTTTTTGTTGGCTGCTATTGGCAAGCCTGCCTTCGGGTGTATGAGCAAAAATTTGTTCGTCCACCTTGCTCATGTTACCTATGCGCAATACTTTTATGCCTTGCTGTATCAACCCCTTTGCAATATTATCTACAGCAGTATTACTAGGTGCCGATACCAATATTTTTTCTTCTACTTTTATGAGTTGAATAATGGCTTCAATTAGTGTAGTGGTTTTGCCGGTACCTGGCGGCCCGTGTACAATAGCCATATCTTTATTTTGTAGAATGGCTGTTACCGCTTGCTGTTGACTTTCATTTAGGTTTTTATTTTTAAAATCTACCGTGTGTTCTTCAAGTTCAATTTGCTTTTTCTCACTACCACTTGTTGCATGCAATCTTTCAAACAACGCAAACATGTCTTTTTGATTTGGTAGGTTTTGCAGAGCAGTTTTCATTAGCATTGTGGTACGTTGGTCGGGTGCCAATTTTATACCTACACCATTGTCTTCTATCCAATCAGGAAAGTCAGGTGCAAATAATCTAAACTCTCCAACCTTGCCATCAAGACTTAACAAAACGCCTTTTATTGGTTGCTCTCCGGCAAAAAAACATTCTATAGTTGCACCGTCTTTAAATTGGTTTGCTTCAGGCGGAAAATGTAAACGAAAACTTATTTCAGGATAATCGGCATAGCCAAAATTCTTTCTCGTAATGGTAAGTGGGTGCAGCGCCAAGCCTTCTGCCTTCAGTGCTTTTAAGCTATGCTGTTCATCTATGCTGTACCTTTTTACTTGTTCTTTTTCTTCGAGGTTTATACAATTTAATAAAGTGGATATGTGAGCATGCATGATACAAAAAAAGAAAGTGTAAAAAAGAATTCTTATCCTTCTTTACACTTTTTTAAAATATGGTAATAAAATATATTGGTTGCTTATTTTGATATTTCTATTTGAGACACATCCCTCACTACTATTTCTGCTTTGTCTTTAAACAATTCTACTTTACCAGTTACACAAATATTTTTTTCTTTTAGTTGTTGTTCTGGTATATAGCCAAGTTTATTGCGTACATCAAGTGTAATCATAATAGTAATGGGGCTAGCAGGAAATGCTGCGCCCATGTTTAATAAAGTAGGGCTATTGTTAGACGTTTCAAAAAAACGACCTCCAAATATTTTGCCACATACTTTTACGTTGTCTCCAACATGTTTAGCGGCTTCTTCGGGGGTAAGTGTTTGTGCATTACAAAACTGAACGAATCCAATAAATGCTAATAAAGTAAATATTTTTTTCATGCGATATGTTTAAGCTTGGTTTAAAATTATCAAACGTAAAGATAAACAATTTAATTGCATTAAAACGGCCTTATTTATGAACACCTTGATTTCCTGAAACCTGCTGTGGTATTGGATTACGAAATATAAAGTTTATTTAATGCAGATTTAACAATATCTTAATGTAATTTTTATCGAAAAATCCAAAAAAGTTATCCATATTATGTGTATTATCTACGTGGAAAACTTCTAAAAAATGCTGCATCCTATGTCCGTATTGCATTAGGCTTGTTTGTAAACATT
>JAYSWO010000527.1:0-2790 GCA_043717975.1 Ferruginibacter sp.
CACGTCTTTAGGAGGATTAAGTAATTTAGGAGTAATTTTTGAATGGGATCCTTTATCAAATATTTATATAAAAAAAATAGATTTCAATGGAACAAATGGTAGTAAACCAAATGGGAATTTAACATTTAGTGGGAATAGTTTTTATGGATTAACTTCCTCTGGAGGTACTAATAATTTAGGAGTGTTTTTTGAATGGAATCCTGTAACAAATATCTTTACAAAAAAAGTAGATTTTATTGGACTTAATGGTTCAACACCACTATATGGAAACGATTTGTTAAATATTCCTGCACCTGTAGCAAAAGGAACTCCTAACGCTTGCACAAGCTTCCCTTCAATAACCATCGACAATACAAATAACAATATTTGGGTTCCAATTGTAGATAATCTTGGCGATGCTGTTGCAGAAATAAAAGCCAATGGAAATAACTTAGGCGTTGTAAATACTTCCATGTATATAAACAGTGGGCCAGTAAGAGAAGATGCAGCACATAAATTATATTTAGATAGAAACCTAACGATTACGCCAGCAGTACAACCAAGCACTCCAGTAAATGTGAGATTGTATTTAAAAGGTTCGGAGTTTGAAGCACTGAAAAATGCTACAAACTCTTTGGGTCAGCCATCAGGCATAAATACTATTAACGATGTAGGTTTTTTTAAGAACAACGAAGGTTGTTTACCCGCACTTCAAAACTCAACATCACAAGTGGTTGTTACTGCCGAGGCGTGGAACGGAGACTATGTACTTACAGCAACCATCAATGGTTTTTCTTCATTTTATGCGGCTAACAAAGCTAATATTGTTTTGTCTTCCTCTTTGTTAGAATTTAATGCACGTTTAATTAATGATAATAATGATGCTCTCGTAAATTGGAAAACTACAAATGAAATAAATACCCATTCTTTTGAAATTGAAAGAAGCATTGATGGTAGAACTTTTACAAAAGCAGGAAGTGTTTTAGCAAACAATACAAGTGGAGAACACAATTATACTTTTAAAGATGAGGGCATTTCTAAACTAAATGAAACTAAAATTTATTATCGATTAAAACAAAAAGATAACGATGGTAAGTTTACTTACTCGCAAATTGTAGTTTTAAACTTATCAAAGAATAAAAGTTTTATTATTTACCCTAATCCTGCAAGCGAAATGGTTACATTAACATGTAGCAATAACATTTTATTACATACCACCGCTTCCATAATAGATATGCAAGGGCGAGAAGTAAAGAAATTTATTATAAATAATTTTCAAGAAAAAATAGATATTAGTAATCTGCCAACTGGTATGTATGTTATAAAACTAGCAGACGGAACGGTTGAGAAATTTTTTAAAAACTAAAAGGAAAGAAATACATTAAAACAAATGCAGAGATAAATTTCTCTGCATTTGTTTTAATAAATAGTGCTAGGCCTATTTTTAAAATATCTCCGCCAATTTAAAATCCAACTCTGGAAACAAAACGCTTTTAATAATATCATCTTCTATAAAAGGCTTTAAGCCGATGTACTTATTATTTTGAAGGCTATAAATAAAAACTGTTTTTTCGGTTGGATCAACAATCCAGTATTCCTTCACTTCATTTTCTTCATACAAATCAAATTTAATACCCATTTCTTTTTTTGAGTTGCCTGGGCTTAGTATTTCTATTACCAAATCAGGTGCTCCGTTACAACCCCTATCGTCTAGTTTGTTTTCATCGCATATAATACACATATCAGGTTGTACTACGGTAACAACTTTTTCATCTTGCGATTTCGCTTTTACCAGCCTAACATCAAACGGAGCAGCATAAAGCTTACAGGTACTTTTTTTAAAAACTTTAGCAAGGCTAAAATATAAATTGCCAGATACATCTTGATGATACCTACTAGGAGCAGGACTCATCTTAAATATTTTTCCCCTAAACAACTCTAGCCTTTCTTTAAAATTCCATTTTAAATAATCGGCATAAGTGTAAGAACCGTTTAAGTCTAGCTCATTAAAGTCTGTTACCATGTTATTTCTTTTATGTAAAATTAATAAACATTTTTAATAATAGAACTTTAACAAAACTTAAAAACTACATATTAAATTCTAAGCATAAACATTAGATGTTACCCCCTTTAAAAAATTCAAAATAATTCCATTGATATCTTCTCCTTCTGTTAAAAACCCATCATGCCCATAAGGCGAGTCAATCAATTTTAAGGTAGAGTTTGGAATATTATCCTGCAATAATATTTGCTCTTTTATGGGAAATAAAATATCTGTTGCAATGCCTATTACCAAGCTGTTTGCAGTAATTGTTGCCAATGCTGATGCAATACTTTCTCTACCTCTGCCTACATCATGCGAATCCATAGCGCTGCTTAAAACATAATAACAATCTGCATCAAAACGCAATGCCAATTTTTCACCTTGATGCCGCTGGTATGATGCGGCACCATAGTTACCAACGGTTTCATTTGGTTTAGCCGTGCGCTCATACATTTCATAATTTCTATAGCTCAGCATAGCAATTGCTCTGGCAACTTCAAGTCCATCTTTACCATTTTCTATCCATGCGTTGTACTTCATTAAATGCAATGCCCCAAGGAGAATGCTTGGCATTGGTGGCCAGTAGCACTAAGTTTTTTATGGTAGATGGTTCTTGTATAGCCCACTCCATGGCTTGTTGCCCACCCATAGAGCCTCCAATTAATAAAAATATATCATCTATATCTAAATGATTTTTTAACGTAATATGGGCAGCGGTAATATCTCTAATGCTAATAGTAGGAAACGCCTTTCCATATTTTTTATTA
>JAYSWO010000528.1:0-18500 GCA_043717975.1 Ferruginibacter sp.
GAGCCGTTTTTCATGTAATGACACATGCATTTTTTAAAGCATTGTTGTTTCTAGGTGCAGGTAGTGTAATACATGCTATGAGTGGTGAGCAAGATATGCGCAACATGGGTTCACTAAAAAAATACATGCCTACAACGCATGCTACCTTTTTAATTGGTTGTATTGCCATTGCAGGTATACCACCGTTTTCAGGGTTTTTTAGCAAAGATGAAATACTAGCTGCTGCTTTTGCAAAGCATCCTATCCTTTGGGGTATTGGTGTAGCAGGCGCAGTAATGACAGCGTTTTATATGTTCCGTTTATATGCCATGACTTTCTTGGGTTCGTTTAGAGGTACACACGACCAAGAGCATCATTTGCACGAAAGCCCTAAAGCAATTACCATTCCTTTAATTATATTAGCCATACTTGCCATCGTAGGTGGTTGGGTTGGAATACCAGAAGTATTTATCCAAGGTGGGCACAAGCTAGAATCATTTCTTGAACCCATATTTGCACAAAGCAACGCTATAACAGAGAAGCATGAAATGAGTCACAGTACTGAATATTTATTGATGGGTGTTTCAGTTGCCCTTGCATTTGGTTCATTATTATTTGGCTTAAACAAATTTAAAAATTACAAAAAAGAAAACGAAGTAGCATCGTCAGGCATTGCCGAAGTGTTAGAAAACAAATGGTACTTTGATGAACTTTATACAAAAATTATAACCAACCCACTTCGTTCTATATCTGTTTTCTTTACCAACGTAGTAGAGAAAAAAGGAATAGATGGAATGGTAAATGGTACAGGCAAATTTGTAAACTATGGGAGCCGCCAATTGCGTTGGTTGCAAAGTGGACAAGTAGGCGCTTATGTACTGTTGATGGTTATTGGAATGTTACTGTTATTTATTATACAACTTTTTATAAAAAACTAGGCTTTGGGTACTTTTATCACTTTTCCTGAATTATTAATGTGGCTGCCATTATTGGCGGGTATATGTTGTTTTGCTGTAAAATCTGAAAACGCTGCAAAAGCTATTGCATTGTTTGGCTCATTGGCGGTGTTGGCTGTAAGCCTTTCTACGCTTGCGTTTATAGATGTAAAGTTTGTAAACTACAACGCTGTAAATTATATTTGGTTAAAAAATATTGGCACGAGCTTTTTTGTATCGCTAGATGGCTCAGGTAGAATTCTTACATTATTAACTGCTGTGGCTTTTCCTATTATTTTTATTGCTACAAATAAGAATAGCTATAAAAATGCGGGGGCATTTTTTGGGTTGATGCTACTAGCAGAGTGTGGTTTAATGGGTGTATTTGTAGCAAAAGATGCATTGGTGTTTTATTTCTTTTGGGAATTGGCATTGATACCTGTTTACTTTTTATGTAGCAAATGGGGCGGCGAAAAAAGAATACAAGCAACGTTTAAATTTTTCGTTTACACATTCGTTGGCTCGTTGCTTATGCTAGCGGGCATACTATATGTTTACATGCATACAGGGCCACGTATGTTTGAAGATGGCACACAAGTATTGCATTCTTTTTCTTTGCAATCTTTTTATAACACCACTTTAAATGCTAAAGAACAGGGCTGGTTATTTTGGTTATTCTTTATTGCTTTTGCTATAAAAATGCCAATATTTCCTTTTCATACTTGGCAGCCCGATGCGTATGATCAGTCGCCAACATCTGTAACGATGGTACTTTCTGGCATAATGGTAAAAATGGGTTTATTTGGAGTTATCAAATGGTTGATACCAATTTTTCCATTAGCGGCACCAAAATTTAACAATATTGTAATGATATTGTCTATCATCGGAATTATATATGCCAGCTGTATTGCCATCATGCAAGATAATTTGAAGAAGCTAGTAGCCTATTCATCTATTGCCCATATTGGTTTAATGTGTGCAGCTATTTTTGCCATGAATACTATTAGCTTGGAAGGTGTGATGATACAAATGTTTAACCATGGTATAAATATTATTGGCTTGTGGATAGTGCTTGATATTGTAGAAAGGCAAACGGGTATAAAGCACATGAGTCAACTCGGTGGCCTAGCACACAAAGCGCCAACGCTAACAATTTTCTTAGTAGTAATTGCACTGGCCAATATTGCCTTACCGCTTACCAATGCATTTATTGGAGAGTTTATGATGTTTGCAGGTATATACAAACACAATGTTTGGATGGCGGTAGCAGCAGGTATTTCCATTATTTTAGCAGCCGTGTACACATTAAATATGATACAAAAAGTTTTCTATGGCAATGCAAATGCAACGATAGAAAATGTGGTAGATATTTCGTTTAATGAAAAACTAGGTCTTGCATTGATAGTGATTATGATTTTTGCTTTTGGCGTGTATCCGCAGCCGATGATTGATTTGGCGAAGGAGGCGGTGGCGGTGTTGGTGAAGGGTTGAAGGTAGTTGAAGATTGTTGAATGGTTGAAGTCTGAAAGATTTGAAATTAAAAGTTGTCAGGGTGAGCTTGTCGAACCCGGTGCTATTTGTAACAAATGTCTCTTTAATTTAACTCGCCTTCGACAAGCTTCCCGAATAGTCGGGACACGCAGGCTGACATCTAAATAAAAATTGCTGTTAGGTTAATTGTTGAAGATTTTATCAAAAATTGAAGCGTTTGTGCCTGACAAGTATAATCGATAAAAGATGAAAAAAGGTATAACGATGATGTGAGTGACACAACGATGTTCAATCAGGGATATTGGCTCGTAAACAAAAAATTAAAGGATAACTAAAATATAGAAATAAATCGAGTGTTTTGTCTCAATGCTAAGTACTCAATACTCAATACTAGAATATGAACGCAATTATTATATCGGCAATTTGGGGAATAATCATGATGTTCTCGGGTGTGTTTATTAAAAGTAAAACCACGCCAAAATATCTTGCAATAGCAGGAGCTATACTTTTATTTATTTTAAATGCATTGGAGCTTAATATGTTTAATGCTAGCAAAATTTTGCAAATAAATATTGATACCAAGCAAATGCTAAACGTAAATAGTTTTAGCCTTGCATTTTTAGCGGTAGTTTTTCTTTGTACGATCATTTATTTTTTACTCAATGCTAGAGATATAGAAAAAGTGGGAGAGCATGTGGGTGAATATTTTGCATTGATATTTTTTGTGCTTTGCGGTGTCAGCATTGTGGCTACATACAATACTTTATTGATGTTGTTTTTAGGAATAGAAATAATGAGTATTCCTTTATACATATTAACGGGTAGTGATAAAAGAAATTTGAAAAGCAATGAAGCATCATTGAAATATTTTTTAATGGGTGCATTTTCTACAGGGATATTATTGATGGGTATTGCATTTATTTTTGGCGGCAATGCCAATGGTTCATTTTATATCGGTAATATTCAATTGGGAGATGGCTTAATGCCTCCAATGATTGCTGTAGGGTTGGTGTTTTTGGTAATCGCTTTATCTTTTAAAGTATCGGCTGCGCCATTTCATTTTTGGACACCCGATGTGTACGATGGTGCACCAACGGTATTCACTTCTTTTATGAGTACGATTGTAAAAGTAGCAGGCTTTTTTGCATTTGTACGTTTATTTGAAAATGCGTTTGGAAAAGTGCAAGGGCAATGGCAAAATTTAATTGTATTTATTACCATTGCTACGTTGCTTATTGGAAATGTAACAGCGGTTTTTCAACAAAGTGTAAAACGCATGTTGGCGTACTCAAGCATAGCACAAGCAGGTTTTATGATGTTTGCTGTATTTGCATTAAATGAAAGAGCAAAAGAAGGTTTGATTATTTATAGTGCTGCGTATTGTTTGGCTACCATTGGTATTTTTGCCGTGCTTATAAAAATGAAAGATTACACCATTGAGGGTTTTAATGGATTGGGTAAAACAAATCCATTGTTGGCATTGTGTGCTACGGTATTCTTATTATCGCTCACTGGTATTCCGCTTACAGCAGGTTTTCAAAGTAAGTTTTTTATGCTTATGGCTGCGGTAGAAAATGGCCATAAATTTTGGTTGGTTATTGTAGCGGTATTATTTGCAGCTATAAGTGCCTATTATTATTTCCGTGTTATTCAGGCAATGTATTTTAAAGAAGCTACAGAAAATGTGGTAGAAGAAAATAGCATTACAACCACATTTAAAGTAGTGCTGGCTATAACGGCTATACTTATTATTGCTATTGGTATTTACCCTGAGTTTGTGGTAGGGTGGATGTATCATTAATAGAGGTTAGATATTAGACATTAGACACAAGATATTAGATTCATGATTTTATTTTTATGAAAAAATTCCTTTTCTTCATACTTCTATTCAGTTCCATAAATTCATTTGCGCAAACCCCTGATTTGCAAAATAAAGAAGATAGTATTTTAAAATTAGCTTTGAAAGCCAAAACGAATGAAACAAAATGTAACTCCTATTTTGACGTTGCAAAATTATACATAGGACAAAATAAAGAAACGGAATATATAAACAAAGCCATTTTTGAAGCAGAGCAAACAAGGGATAGAAAATTGATTGCGACAGTGTACAGAAAAACTGCTGAGCAATGGTTGGTATTGCCAGGCATAGAGCGGCAGGAAGAAGCACTTAGAGTAATTGATAAAGGCTTAATTTTCGCAAAAGAAGCTCAGTACAATCTAGAAATAGCTGCTCTATTACAAAAAAAAGCAGCTACATTCAGAAATATGGGCAGACTTCCTGATGCCATTAAAGTGCATGCAGAATCTATAAATTATGCTGATTTGTCTAATAACGATTCATTGAAAATTTCTGTGCAAATAAGCTATGCCAATAGTTTACTTGCTAAAGATGAAAACCTAGAGGCATTTAGAAAGTACATGCAAGCATTGAACATAGCAGAATCAATAAATGAGAATAAACTAAAAGTTACTTTATATGAAAGAATTGCATCATTTTATTCAAAAATAACGCAAACAGAAAAAGCAAAAGATTATTATGTAAAAGCTTTAGAGCAAGCAAAAGCTGTAAATGACAGTGATAATGTTGTAATTAATTATGGTAATATTATTACGCTTTATGCAAAAAATAAAGAGTTTAGTATTGCTAAACAATATTTAAAGCTATTGCAAAAAAAAGTAGGAGCAAATGAAAATTATAAACAGTATGCCTTAAGCTCAGAGTTGCAAATAGTTTATTATGAAGATCAAAAAAACCTATCCGATTTTTTTAAAAAAAATCCTGAGCTCTTAGAAGGGTATAAAAAGTATCGAATGCTATCTGAGTATAACAGAGTAAAAGGTATCATCTTAGCCTTTGATGGTAAAATGGATAGTGCCTATTATTATCTTAATCTAGCAAAAAAAGAACTAAAACCTAACGATATAAATGCTATAATTACTTGGAATAGTTCCTACTCAATTTATCTTGACAAAAATAAAAAGTATGCTGAAGCGGCAAACTATTTATCACTTAATATACCATTGGCAAAGCAAATACAAAGTTTAACAGCGAAAAGAGAAATATATAATGAATTGGATTCATTATATATAAAAGCTGGAGACAAGCAAAAAGAAGTAGCCAATAAATTACTATTGTTTACCATAAAAGACAGCCTAAACAAACAACAAAAAGCAAATGATTTATTAGGTGTAGAAATTGATCTAGAAAACAAAAGAGCCGAAAGAGAACAAATAGCCCAAAAAGAAAAAGTTCGTACAAGAAATAATTTGCAATACATGGGTATTACTGGTTTCATTTTTGCATTATTTGTTGCACTTGCTGCTATGGGTAAGTTTAAAGTAAAACCATGGTTTATACGTGCGCTTGGGTTTATATCTTTTATATTATTATTTGAGTTTATTATTTTGTTGATAGATCATCAATTGCATGTGCTCACACACGGGGAGCCATTACCCATCTTACTTGTTAAAATTGTAATAATAGCGTTTCTATTGCCATTTCATCATTGGCTAGAGGGTAAGGTAATGCATTATTTAATGAGCCACAGGAATGACAATATGGATAATCATTTTGATAAAAATGTTCAAGCCAAGGCTGCTTAATTGTATTTCACTTTATCTAGCAACTCACTAGGTAAGAAGCCGAACTCCTTTTTAAATGCAATGGCAAAATTATTGATGCCTGTATATCCTATTATTTGAGCGGCACCACTCACAGTATGTTTGCCAGATTTCATACACTCATAAGCAATATTTAAACGTTTTTTTTGATAGTATTCAAATGAACTTACAGCATATACTTTTTGAAAAAGATTAATAAATTTTGTGCGTGACATACAACATATTCTACTTAAATGTTCTACACCGGCAAAGGGTTCCATAAGATTGTCGTTAATAAATTTTTCTGCTTGTTGTAGCATTCTAATATCCTCTGGTGTATCAAACAGCAAATTACCTTCTGTTTCTTCTTTTGTTAATACATCGTTTAAAAAACTTTCGAGCAAGTTAAAAATTCTGCCTTCATAATACAAACTTTCTAAGAGAGTGAATTTTTTTGTAATAAAAATTTCATTGAAAAATTTATTTTGTTCAATGCTTAAAAACTCCTTTCTTAAATTGGCATTTTGATTTACAAGATATCGTATAAATTTTTCTTTGCTTACAGAATCATGCAACACATTATCTACCCAATTTTCTTTCATTAATACCAATATCACTTTCACTTCCAAGCCTGGTTCTATTACAATAATTTCATTCAACCTTGTACTTTTACATTGTATAGATCCCAAACTATTATTGTTCAAAATAATTTCATTGCAATCATGATTATGCTTATCGCATTTTGCAAAAGTAAAATCTTGGTATGTAATCGTAATGTGATTCTTATCTGAGGGAAATCTATTAAAAATCATTTTTTGCTTGGCAGTATAATGCACCACCTGAAAAGACATAAACTCATTTATCTTAAAAAATTTGCTGTACCCGTCCGCAATATCCGAAGGGTATTTTACTGTGTTATTTTCAAAAGCTACACCTAATTTGTTGGCTAATGCATGTGCATACTCAAATAAGTCTATGTAGGTAAAATCAAAAATGAAATTTTTTTGTGCTTTCATATTTGTATTTGTGCTAAACGCAAATTTATTAAAGGATTTTAAAATATCTTTTTTACAAAATATTTTCAATTGCAACGTTAAATATAAATAACCCATTAACCAAATATTCATAACTGCAACAAGCATTTTAACGCTATTTGTGGGTAAAAAATCGTCTTTAGAATGATTTTGATTAAATATTCATTATTTATTAAATAAGGATCAATTACGATTTTTATCGTAGTTGTAATGATAAGTTGGTAACAAAAAATTAAGTAGGTACACACCTTTTAAGGTCTTTATTGTACCACTCATAAAATCTTCTTATTATTCATTTATAACAAGGTATTATCTTTATACCAATATAAATGGAATGACATACAAAGACTCACTAGCACTTTCTTGGAAAAATGTAAAAGGTAATAAGCTGCGCACTGCCATTACCATTACCATAATGGCGCTTGGCATTTTTGCACTTATACTGATCATTACCGCTATAAAAGCCGCTAGCCTTGGGCTTACTACGAGTTTTAGTAGCATGGGTGCTAATTCGTTTGGTATAAGATATAAAGAACGTAATCTAAATTTTGGTGGTGGCAGAGGTTCGAGCACAAAAAAAACGAAAGCTGGTGTAAAAGAAAAAAAATCAAACACAGGTATTCCCATAAGCTATGATGAGGCAAGGGAATTTAAAGAACGATATGTTTTTCCGGGTAGCAAAGTAGGTATTGCACTACGTGGAGCAAACAACATTGTTGTAAATACAGCCAAAAGAAAAACCAATCCTGATGTAACAATAACAGGGGGCGATGAAAATTATTTAGAACTGAATGGTTTTAAAATTGCCTATGGTAGAAATTTTATGCCAGGGGAAGTAAATGCTGGTCGCAATGTGTGCTTGCTAGGAAGTGGTGTAGCACAAAAATTATTTCCTGAAAATAATGCAAAAGCAATAGATGCCATCATAGCAGTAGATCATATTCCTTATAGGGTAATTGGGGTGCTAGAAGAAAAGAGTAGTAGCGCATTTTTTAATACAAGCAGGGTTGTTATTACTACGGTAAACAATATTAGAAGACAATATGCTACGCAAACATCTACCTACGTATTGGCAGTGATGGTAGACGATTTGAAGCTCATAGATATGGCTGTGGGCGAGGCTACGGCTACGTTTAGACCTGTGCGTAAACTAGCTGTAACAGAGGATGAAAACTTTTTTATAGACAAGAGTGATAGCGTTGCAAAATCGTTATTAACCAATCTTGGCTTTTTAGAAAAAGGAACCATTGGTATTGCATTCATCACCTTAATAGGCGCAGCAATTGGGCTTATGAATATTATGCTCGTAGCCGTAAACGAGCGCACAAAAGAAATTGGATTATCAAAAGCATTGGGTGGTACAAGAAAAGATATACGATCGCAATTTTTATTTGAAAGTGTAATGATTAGTTTAATGGGTGCTGTGGCAGGAATAATAACTGGTGTATTGGTTGGAAATTTGGTTGGTATATTTTTTAAAACAGGTTTTGTAGTGCCTTGGCTGTGGATTGGCATTGCAGTAGTAGTTTGTACAGCAGTTGGTTTATTGGCAGGGCTTATACCAGCCATAAAAGCTAGTAAGTTGGATCCTATTGTGGCGTTGAGGTATGAATAAGGTATAAAATTTTTGTTACGGGCCTTACTGTTTGAAAATAAAGTATTGAATATTTTAAAGGTAGAAAATGTATAATGCTAAAATCACAATTTTCAATAATCAATTAAATAGACTTTGAATAATTAAACAAAAACATAAAAATATTTTTTACACATTAATTTTTTAAGCCTTACATTAATAAAATATACATCATGAAATACATTTCTATTATCGCCATCATTATTTTGGCTACCTCTTGCCACAATGGAAAAAGAGGAAGCGGCAACATTATTACAGAAACAAGAAACGTTTCTACATTTACAAGTGTAAATGCATCTACCTCTATAGATGTAGATGTGCAGCAAGGCGCAGAAACTTCTGTAATTGTAGAAGCCGATGATAACCTAATAAAATATATTGAAACAACGGTAGTAGGAAACGAATTGAAAATTCGTTTGAAAAATATTTCTATCTGGAATCAAGCAACTATAAAAGTACATGTTATTGCACCAAAGTATGAGGGCTTTACTGCTTCTGCTTCAGCAGAAATAACTGGAAAAAATACCGTCACCTCTACAAGCAAAATAAAACTAAAAGCAAGTAGTTCTGCCAATATAAATGTAGAGGTAGATGCACCATCGGTAGATGTAGATGCAAGTAGTAGTGCAGATATTACCGTAAGTGGACGCACAAAAGAAGTAATGGTAGATGCCAATAGTAGCGCATTAGTAGAACTTAGTAAATTGCAAGCAGAAACTGCTACCGCAGAAGCTAGCAGCAGTGCAGATGTAACTATTTATGCAAGTGTAAAAATAAATGCTAAAGCAAACAGTAGCGGCGATATTAAATATACAGGCGGCGCTACTGATGTAGTTAAATCCGAAAGCAGTTCAGGTTCAGTTACCAAAGAATAATTTTTTAAAGATAGGTAGTATAAGCTGAGAAAGTGGATGAATATTTTTCCCACTTTTCATTTGAATAGTTTTTTGTAGGCCATCCGGTTTACAAAAAACTATTTTCGTTTTAACCTTTCTCTCTCCACCCTAAGGTAGGTCGCCGCTATGTTTGGTATTTTTTTGCTGTACCTTATCCACATTATTTATTACCTTTTTATCAAAAATGTATTTTAGTATTAAGGTGCTTTAGCAATAACAATTATTATCCTCAACCTGAGGGTTTGCGCAATTCAGCACTTTCAAAATTATTAGCAAGCCCATTTTATTTTCTACCTACATATAGCGAAATGTATTATGCGGTACTTTTTTTGTACTCAACATCTTTTTTGTAGAAAAATTAAACTTCATATTTACAGTCAACATAGCTGAAAGGCTAATTTTCTAAAACAAAAAATAGACAAATGAAAAAGATTATTTTCTCTCTTGGGACAGTAGCATTTTTTGCTATGGCAATGATTGGTTGTAAAAAAACAAATACAGATGTACAAGATCCAAACAGTTTGACTGCTGATGAAAAAGGGATGATTAAAGCTGCTGGTTTTAATAGTGGATGGGCTGAAAGAACAACAGATGGTAGTTACCTTATCGAAAATGATATGTTATTATCGAAAGCTCAACTAGAAGAATTGGCCGGTTCACCTTCTTCTCACAATTTTATTGTAGCTAACGAAGAGCACTATCGTACCACTAATGTGGTAAGCTTACCAAGTACTGGCCAAAGAAATATTACTGTAAGATTGGGCTCTGGCTTTCCCTCCTACTACTCTACTGGCTTAGATAATTCATTGGCAAGATATAATAATCTTAACTTAAGAATTCGTTTTACTAGGGTAAGCACTGGTGGTAACATCGTAATCACTGCTTCTAACTTGGGTACTTCTGGTGGAGGTTGTATTTTAGGTCGAGCTTCTGGTTTCCCTACTGGTGGCAATCCATCGCCTGGCTTTACATTAAGCAACAGCAGCTGCGCTACATCTTTCTTAAGTAGTGCTAGCAAAGCTGATGAAGTAATGGCTCATGAAATTGGTCACTGTATTGGTTTTAGGCATACCGACTATGCAAATAGAGCTAGCTGTGGAGGTCCTGGTGAAAGTGCCGGTACAATTGGTGCTGTATACATTCCTGGTACTACTGGTACAGTTTCTGGTTCTTACAATTCATGGATGATGGCTTGTACAAACAGCGATCCTACAATTACTTCTACAGATGCTGTAGCATTGAACTACGTTTATTAATAAAAAAAAAATTAAAAAAAATCCCTTTCTATTGCAGATGGGGATTTTTTTGTTTTATGATTTATAAAATTAATGGCATTTAAATATCCGTAGAAAATAAAATGTATTATGCAGCGGTTTTTTTGTACTTTATAATTCTATTGTGGCATAGTTATGGCAAAGTTTTAACGTTACACTAGCGTACAAGCTAATTTTTAAAAACTTAAAATTATACACAATGAAAAAAATCATTTTTTCTCTTGGAGCAACGGCACTATTTGCTATTGCAATAGTAAGTTGTAAAAAAACAGACAATGCTGCTGTCGAAAATCCGAATGCATTAACAGCCGATGAAAAGGCTATGATTAAAGCCGCTGGCTTTAATAGCAATTGGGCAGAAAAATCCGAAGATGGTACTTATCTTATTGAAAGTGACATGTCTTTCACAAAATCTGAATTAGAAGAACTAACTGCAGCCTCACCACATAATTTTATAGTGGCAGACGAAGAGCATTACCGTACTACAAATGTGGTAAGTGTACCAAGTAGCGGCCAAAGAAATATTACCGTTCGGCTCGGGACTGGTTTTCCTTCCTACTTTTCCACTGGTTTAAATAATGCTTTAGCTAGGTACAATAATCTAAATTTAAGAATTCGTTTTACAAGAGTAAGTACTGGTGGTAACATTGTTATAAGCGCTGCTAACTTAGGCACTTCTGGTGGGGGTTGTATTTTGGGTAGAGCTTCTGGCTTCCCTAGTGGTGGTAACCCATCTGGTGGGTTTACGTTGAGTAATAGTACTTGCGCTACATCATTTCTTAGCAATGCTAGTAGAGCAGATGAAGTAATGGCTCATGAAATAGGACACTGTATTGGTTTTAGACATACAGATTATGCAAACAGGGCAAGTTGTGGACAAACAGGCGAAGGTGTAGGCACAATAGGAGCGGTTAGAATTCCTGGTACACCAGGTACAGTTTCCGGCTCCTACAATTCATGGATGATGGCTTGTACAAATAACGATCCTACCATTACTGCTACAGATGCAGTGGCATTAAACTATGTATATTAATAACTAAATATTTTTTAAAATCCCTTTCTTGTAGTCATTATAGAAAGGGATTTTTATTTTTTATCTTTATGCAAAGCGCTTATTTAAAATAGTATTTTCACAGCTATGTTTTTAAACCCGTTCATACAAAGAAAAAATAATAGCAAGTCATTATTATGCTGTATTGTATTTGTACACTTGTTTACTTTTATTCAAGCCCAAAAAAGTATGGTTTTTATTGAAGATAGTATTTATCAAAAAAAATATTCGGCTTCTTATAATTCAATTGGTAAAGGTGCTTTTAATTATATAGTAAGTTTTGAAAATGGTATTCCCAAACAATTTGCGCCATTAAGAACACTTACTAGCCGTACTGGTATTTTTGATGCAAATACATTATCTCAAATAGAAAAATTGAAACTTACTTCAGCAATAAACATTGCCAATAATGCATGGAAATATAGCCCTTCTTTAGAAAAACAAATACAAACAAAACAGCCTACACAAAAAAAACTTTACACAATTGCTGTTGTTGATTATGATATTTTTCAAACACAAATAAATCAATTTACAAAAGAAAAAATCGATGTTATACAATACAATGAAGTTGCAAAAAGTGCCATCATTTTTTGTACAAATACATTTTTGGTTGATTACATTGAAACATTAACTACCGTAATTTTTATTGATGAATATATTTTACCCAAAGCCGAAGTGGCAATTATTGGTTACAAAAGAAATTTAAATGCCATCAATCAACTTGATTACAGCATAGCTAATGCCAATGGCAAAAATATAGTTGTAGGGGTTAAGGAACAAAAAATGGAAGTGGCCGATATAGACTTATACAAGAGAGTAGTAAGTTCTACCATTGAATCTGCAAATACAGAAAGTCATGCAACCACTATTGCTACTATTATTGGTGGTGCTGGCAATACTTTTTATGATGGAAGAGGCATTGCACATGCTTGCCATTTTTTTTCTAGTAATTTTAATAATCTTTTTGCTGATGATGCTGCCATACTCAATCAAAAAAAAGTAACCGTGCAAAACCATTCGTATGGCACAGTTATACAGCAGTTTTACGGAGCAGAAGCGGTGTCTTATGATGCTCAAGTTTGGGCCAATAAAAATTTGTTGCATGTTTTTTCTTCTGGCAATCGTGGGCAACTAGCCGCTACCGATGGGCCATATGCTAACCTTACCAATTTTGCCAACCTTACGGGCAATTTTAAAATGGCCAAAAACATCATTACAGTTGGTGCAATAGATGAACTAGGAAATATAGCAGCAGCAAGCTCTGCTGGACCATTGTACGATGGTAGAATAGCGCCGCAGATTACCGCACTGGGTCCCAATGGTACATCAGATGCCGCAGCTGTTGTAAGTGGTACAATAGCCGTAATGCAACAAGTATATGCAGATAGCAATAGCCAAACCTTACCAGCAGCTGCTTTAATAAAAGCCATATTGTATAACACAGCATCAGATATTTACAAATCAGGAATAGACTATAAAACAGGTTATGGATTGGTGAATAGTTATGAAGCTGTAAATGCCATTCAACAAAAAAGATACGAACTAAGTACACTAACACAAAACCAAATATGGACAAAAAATATTATAGTGCCTGCAAATGCAGCAACAATAAAACTTACTGTAAGTTGGACGGATAATGTGGCTACTGTAAACAATAATAAAGCCATAATAAATGATGTAGATGTAGAATTAATAGAAACTACAACAGGTATCATATATAAACCTTGGGTATTAAAAACGGTTGCAAACATAGATTCGCTAAATGCTTTACCCGTAAGAAAAAGAGATTCGTTAAATACTGCAGAGCAAATAAGTATTACTTTGCCCACTGCTGGAAGTTATCAAATAAAAGTAGTAGGTACTAATATTATCAATGCGCCACTTCCATTTGCCGTTGCTTATAAAATAGATACACTCAATACATTTAGCTTTACCAATCCCCAACATACATCTGATGTAAACATACAAGAAGATGAAAACTTACAGGTTCAATGGAAAACTTTTGTAGCCGACACAAACCAACTGGGCAACATTTTTATTAGTTACAATAGTGGCACAAACTGGGAGTTGCTACAATCTAATTTAAAAATTTATAAACAACAATATACTTGGCCTATAAAAGACACCAACACTATTGCTAATTTTAGGATGGTAACGAGCTTTGGTAGTTTTATTTCTAAGCCATTTATTTTATCAAGGGTAATAAGACCCAATATTGATTTTTTGTGTACAGACTCTTTTAAACTTTCCTGGAACAAACATGTTTATGCAACATCATATAAAATTCTTGCATTAACCGATAGTACCTTTTTAAAACAAATTTTTACTACTACAGATACTGCAATAGGCATTAATCGGATAACCTCACCATATATTGTATATGCAGTAGAGCCTATTTTAAGCAACCTTGTACCTGCATCTAGAAGTGTAGGGTTTAATATTGAAGTACAAGGAGTAAATTGTTTTTATAAAACATTCAACTATGAAGTGCTGGATAATAGCGTGGTAAAACTCATAGTAGAGTTGAGCACTGCTACTGATGTGGATAGCATTTTCTTTGAACGTATCGGCACAAACGGACAGTTATTTAAATCATATGCTGGTACAAAAATACTTACTAGCGTTTTGCTCTATTCCAATTTGATTATTGATTTAGAAAGCGGCGTACATCTTTTTAGAGCAAGAATAAAATTAAAGAATGGTAAGATGGTTTACACCGATGTTTTATCTATTTTAACCACTGGTGAAAAATTTTTATACCTATACCCCAATCCCATAAAAGCTGGTACAAAAATTAATTTTCTTTTAAAAGGGCAAGTGGAGAAATACAACTTACAATTATATAGTGCTACAGGTGCTTTTATTAAAAATTGGGAAATACAATATGCAGGCAGTATTAAACTACCTGTCTTGCAAACAGGTTATTATTTTTATAGATTAACAGATGAAAATAATCGTAGAATTGAATCAGGAAAAATTTTAATTAACTAGCCTACTAAATTTGTATGAGAAGCATTTTTATTTTTTGCAGTACTATGCTGCTATTAAGTTGTAATACAAAAAATGATATTACTAAAGGGTTTACTAAAACTACTTCTGGATTTTATTTTAAAGTGATAAACGCAGATGATGGCAATACAATAAATTTTAGTAATGGCGATATTGCAAAGCTTCATCTAGTGCAATACATAGATGATTCCTTGTTAAATAGTACCTATGGAAAAGCACCAGAATATGTAAAAATAGACAGTAGTAATAAACAAGTTGATTTTACAGAATTGTTGCCCAAACTACATGTAGGGGATAGTGTACAATGCTTGTTTGCTACAAAAGAAATTATAAAAAATGCAGATAAAAGAAGTGAGATTCCACTGTTTTTGCAAAAGGGAGAATTCATAAAAGTTTTTATTAAAATTAAAGAAAGGTTTACAGTTGATAGCCTTGCGGCGCTAGATCTTAAAAAGGAGAAACGATTTGCAGACAGTAGTTTTAAAATGTATGAAACGAATGGCTTACAAAAGGCATCGCTTGAATGGAATAATTTTATCAGTACAATCAAAGCGCCATTAATCAATTTAGGAGAGGGGCTTTATGTACAAATTTTAAAAAATGGCACGGGTGCAAAAGTTAAAAAAGGAGATGCTGTAGCTGTAAATTATACTGGCAAATTAACCAATGGTAGCGTATTTGAAGCTACACTACCCAATAAGCTATTTAAAATGCATGTAAAAGAAGGTGCTTCTATTGAGGGTTTTGATAGAGCCATTGCTTCTTTAAAAATAGGTGACGAAGCACGATTGTATATTCCTGCAAGTTTGGCTTATAAAGGACAAAATAAAGGCAAGAAACTACCCGCTTTTTCTAATGTAATTTTTGATATAAAGGTTGAGGCATCAGAAGATAAAGCTGAGCAAATTTTAGCACACTAATATTTATTCATATTGCATATAAATAGGTGGAGATGTTGAAAAAACGCTTTGCCGCCCCTGCCTTAGCCGGTAGGCAGGTTCTTGGCAAACACATATTTTGCGTACCAAAATCTCCCTTTAATTACTCCCAAACT
Organism: Ferruginibacter sp.; assembly: GCA_043717975.1. Classification (GTDB taxonomy): domain Bacteria; phylum Bacteroidota; class Bacteroidia; order Chitinophagales; family Chitinophagaceae; genus Ferruginibacter. Next base: position 15,957 of record JAYSWO010000528.1, read on the forward strand.
CCCACCCACACAGAATTACTTATCTTTACAACAAAAAACTTTTGAAATTTACAGAATTTAATTTTGATGCCCGCCTACAAGAAGGTATAGAAGCATCAAACTACGACACTGCCACACCCGTACAAGAGCAAGTAATACCACATATACTTGCAGGCAAAGATATTATAGCATCTGCACAAACGGGTACAGGAAAAACAGCCGCATTTTTATTGCCACTTATTCATAAAATGCTTGGCGAAGTACACGACCCACATAGCATTACCGCTTTGGTAATTGTACCCACCAGAGAGTTGGCCATACAAATAGCCCAACATTTAGAAGGGTTGTCTTACTTTACCTCTATTAGCTCAATACCCATTTATGGTGGAGGCGATGGCAATGCATTTGTGCAAGAAAAAAAGGCACTCACCATGGGCGCAGATTTTGTAGTATGCACACCTGGCAAAATGATGAGCCATATAAAAATGGGCTATGTAAAATTAGACAACCTAAAATATTTGGTGCTTGATGAAGCCGATAGAATGTTGGATATGGGTTTTTATGATGATATTGATTTTATTATACAGCACTTACCAAAGCAGCGACAAAACCTATTATTCTCGGCAACCATGCCGCCAAAAATTCGCAGCCTTGCCAAAACAATTTTGCACAATCCAGAAGAGGTAAGCATATCTATAAGCAAGCCAGCAGAAAAAATAAAGCAGTTTGCATTTGTGGTGTATGATACACAAAAAATTCCGCTCATAGTTCATTTACTAAAAACAAAAGATTTTAAAAAAGTGGTAGTGTTTTGTAGCAGCAAGCTAAGTGTAAAACAACTCACTCGTGATCTTGTGCGTAATAAAGTGGTGGCAGGCGAAATACATAGCGACCTCGACCAAGACCAACGAGAAGATATGCTGATACAATTTAGAAGTGGTAGATTGCCAGTGTTAGTAGCCACAGATATTTTAAGCCGTGGTATAGATATAGATGATATAGATCTTGTAATAAATTTTGATGTGCCACACGATGGTGAAGATTATGTGCATCGCATTGGGCGTACCGCCCGTGCAGAAGCAGATGGTACCGCTTACACACTCATAAACGAAAAAGAACAACGCAAATTTTTTGATATAGAAAAGTTGATAGAAAAAGAAGTGACGAAATGTGCGATACCAGAGGCATTGGGGGAGCAGCCAGAGTATAATGTTTCGGAGAGAAGGAGTAGTGGAGGGTTTAAGGGGAAGAAGAGTTTTAAGGGGAGGAAGAAGGTGGGGTAGTAAAACTATAAATAATTACAAACTCTATAGTGTCTGACACCTATGAATGGACTAACCATTTTGAAAACTACTTGCAGGTGTCTGACACATTTTTCAGAAACCTCTGAACAAATTTTAAATTAAAGATTTTTCTGAATGTGTCAGACACCTACAAGACAATTTAAAAACTACTTGCAGGTGTCTGACACATTTATTAGAAACCTCAGAACAAATTTTAAAATAAAGATTTTTCTGAATGTGTCAGACACCTTCAAACACTCTGCGAATGCTAAGCTGCTTTTATAAGGTGTCAGACACTGGAGGCGCTACAATATTCGAGGGTATGGCTTTTAAAAAATTTAAGTTATTTTCCTTTCATCAAAATCTGTGATGAAATTATTACTGTAGCTTTCAAAGTTATTTATATCAATATCTAATAATTGTGTAGCTAATTCTTTATTACAAAGCGAACCATTTCTCAAGCCTGCATAATCGTTATATGAACTAAACTTCCATTCATGCATTTCTTTTACTAAAAACGATTTTATTGGATTTTGATGAATGTAATGAAACGCTTGTACAGCATAATTCCCTTTGCCATCATACACATTTTTGCATTTGGTTTTTTGTTGAAATAAACTACCTGTTCTATTGTATTTTTTATTTATAGCTTTTGTATAACTTGAAAGTAATAATCTTATGCCTTCGGATAATTGTTGAATTGGAATATTGCTTGAAGGAAGATATTGTGCACTCTTTTCATTTGCATAAATAAGTAAGTGGAAATGATTGGGCATTAAACACCATGCTAAAATTTCACAATTGGGAGAAAGAAATTTTTTAACCAATTTTAAAAAATATGAATAATTTTCTTCTTCAAAAAATAATTGTTGAGAATTGTTACCTCTGTTATAAATGTGATAAATATCTTTTTCTGTAAAATTCATAGTAGAAAATTTTAGAAAGTTATTTAATGCATTTTATTCAACTGTAAACAATTAGAGATTCCGCTGTGTCTGACACCTTTTGAATGGACTAACAACCTAAAAATACTTGCAGGTGTCTGACACATTTATCAGAGACCTTAAATAAACTTTTACAATTCGAAGATTTTTCTGACTGTGTCAGACACCTACAAACACTCTGTTATCTAAAGTTGCTTTTATAAGGTGTCAGACACAGGTACTCTAAAAATGTTTAAAGGAATTGCAGCCAATTTTTTACATTTGCAAATACCATAAAAGCAAATGCAAAAGCCCAACAAATTTATAACTCTCATAAAGCAATCTCTAAACGGCGAGCA
>JAYSWO010000529.1:0-6949 GCA_043717975.1 Ferruginibacter sp.
TAATGCGGTTGCAAAATCTCCGTTAGGTTCTGCATCATTCACACTTGTGTCCACCATTACATAACTCCATTGGTATTTAAATGAGCTACTTGCTTCAAAACGTACAAAAAAACTATCAGCCGCTCTTCCACAAATTAGTATGGTATCATACACTGTTTGTCCTGCCGACACAGAAGAATTGTTAGCCAAATATTTTTCGAAAATTTGTCCACTGCCTTGCCTTTTGTCATAGCCTCGCAAATACATATATTGACCATTGGCACAACTCATATTGGTAGCTTGTACCAATATTTTTAATGTGCCGTCATAGGGCAGGTTGGTTTTATAATAGTCATAGGTATCTGTACCAGCTCCATTGCTATAGCGAATTGTACCAGATTTTTGTTGATCAACATTAATGGAGGTTGCTGAATTAAAAGTTCCATTATCTTCAATATCGCTGGTTGTTGTATCTGTTATTTCATATCGTATTTTATATTGCAGTTTGGTGTTAAAGTTGCTATTCATTAAAAAGTATAAAGTATCTGCCGCTAGCCCACATACATTAAAAGTATCTCTTCTTATTTGCTGGCTCAAAATATTGTTTATAGGAAAAAATGAACTTGGACCATTGTCTTTTCTGCGATCATATACATTAAGTGTTGCAGCGCCTGTATTACAATCAATATTCTTTGTCTCTAAATATATTTTTACATTTCCACTATAGGGCATTACCGTTCTATAATAATCATTTGCATCAGCAGTTGTAGGATAATTTATTCTGCCTTTTATACTATCGCTTATATTGAGCTGTGTTGCTGTTGCAAAGCTGTTATTAGGTTCTATATCTATTATGTTTTCAATGGTATCTACCATTTTATAGCTAAAGCTGTAGCTAAAAGGGTCGCTGCTTGTAATCTGAAAAAATATAGAATCATTGGCATTTATTCCACAAATATTGGCACTATCACTAAACGTAGTAACTATACCTGGTGCACCAGTACTTGTAAAAGTTTGCCCAAAAATTTGGTTGTTATTTATATTATAAGCTCTAACTATAAAATTGCCATGATTGCATTTTGTGTCAGTAGCTGTAAATTTTAATCTTATCGTTCCACTTTTGGGTATTTTGGTTTTATAGCTATCATAAAAGTCTAATACATTGCCCATAAAATTTATGGTAGCAGTTTTTGTTTCGTTTTCTATTATTTGTGTTCCAGTGGCCTGTGTATTATTGGGTTCGTAATTATCTGTTACATTTAATGTGTCTAAAATTTCGAAGCTCCAATAGTATTCATTGGCTTCTGTTTGTTGTTCTATTTTAAAATAAATAGTATCGTTTTTTACACCGCAAATGTCAATTACTTGTGTAGCTGAATCATCTAAATTTCCTGTAGGTAAGTAAAATACACTGCTGTTAAAGTCGTCAAATTTCCATGTAAATCTTATTCCATTGGGTAGACCAGGTGCATAATTTTGCCTATTTTTTACTTTTACGTGTACCCGTATATTACCTGTTACAGGCATTTTGGTTTTGTAAAAGTCTGCATTGTCGTACTGCAAAGCGCTTATATAATTAATGAGCCCCCGAACGGTATCTGTAGGATTTAAATAAATAGCATTGGCAAAGTCACCATTATATTCTGGTTCACTGGTTGTTTGGTCACTGGAATGCCAATTGAGCGTATAGGTAATTGCACCACCATTTAATCTAATATAAAATTCCTCACCTTTATATCCCCTCAATTTTATGCTGTTTGTTTTCAACAAATTGCAGGTGTCGGTATCGCTCCAGTTAAATAGATTTTCGCCATGGCGGTCATTAAAATTGGCATCCAGTATCGTTAAATTTAAATAGGTATCGCTGTTGGTAAAACAGCTGCTATCATTTTTTGCAGTAAAATTTATATTAATACTACCATCATAGGGCATTACTATCTTATACACATCATACTCGTCGTAAATAGGATCGTTATTAGGATCTACCCCCGTTTGGTACCCTACATGGCCACATTTGGTTGTGTTTTGTAATAAAGGAATGGCAGTAACATTATTATCATTAGGCTCTATATCATCGCAGTTAATAGCAATTATTGTACAGCTGGCTTGTATTTCTGCAATGCTATTACAACCTGCGGCATTGTTATCTATAAAAGCTGTACCGCCCCCTGATAAATAATTACAAATGGATGTATCGGAACACAAAGCCAATAGCGGGTTCTCATAAATACGTACAGAGTCTTTTTGGTTATTATTGGGGTCTATATTATTTTGTATGACCAGGTTGTTGTTTAAATGACTTAAGGTTGCGAGGTTGCTGTTTCCTGCGATCCATAAACCCTTGCCAATGTTTACCAGATTTTGCAGCCCATTTAATGTTGAAATGTTGTTGTAGCCTATTTCAATTGTGCCGTCATTGATGTTAGTAATACCACTAAGCGCTGTAATATTGGAAAGGGCGGCATTTCCCCAAATAGATATGCCATAGCCAATGTTGCCCGAAATATTCTGTAGCCCGTTTAAACTCGTAAGGTAAATATTGCCGCTGATATAAAAATTTGAAGAGCCTATTATACCTTCTAAGCCAGTAAGCGTTGCTAAGCCAGTATTGATAACCCAAAATGTACCAATGTTGCCACTGGTTAAATTATTCGTTAATCCAGCCACACTATTTAATACTGGTAAATTATCTATCAAAAAACCCCAGCAGTATTTTATATTGGTTAAGCCAATGCTGGTTTGTAAATTGTTTACCGACATCCTCACATACCCATCCATGTGCTTTAAATTATTAAGTGCATTTAAATTCACAATGGGCGAATTGAATATTGCAAGCCCGCCATTGTTTGTAGTAAGCGTATCAAAATTATTTAACCCTGCCAAATTACTCACATTGGTAGAGTCTAGATAAATAAACCCGGTTTTATGAATGTTATTGCTCAACCCCGCAACACTTGTAAGGGCAGGTAAATGCGAAAAATAAATAGCACCCAATTGTGTAAGGTTGTTCAAGCCAATGCTGGTTAGGGCATTGTTCCTCTCCAATAACAACGTATCGCCTATCTGCGTAAGTCCGCTTAAGCCCCCAAGGCTTGTTATAGATGTGTTTCTTATTTCTAATTTATTAATAACTTGTGTAATGCTGCTCAAACCTGCAAGGCTGGTAATAGCAGGGCTTGCACCGGCGCCATTTATAATTAAGTATTTTGGATTTGTACAGGTAGGGTAATTGGTTGTAAAATTATTTATCTGTGCTTGTGTGGTTAAGAGTATGGTATCTACTGAGCAAGAAACAACAGCATTTGCTATATTGTTGGCCACTACTGGTGTATTAGAAACGGGCTGGCCAGCAAAAACATGTATCGTTCTACGCATTTGTGCTTGTAAGCCAATGTGTATCACCAATAATAAGCAAGCAGATAATAGGTACCTTTTTTTCATTGCAATTAGTTTAAAATTCTTGTATTTATATCCAAAAAAATTTCATACAATTAATGAATTTGTATGCTATTTAGGATAGCATCATTCTACTTTTCATAAGGATTGGAAAGTACATTGCTAGTTACATTGTGGGGTATTGTAAAATTGTAACTATTGTGTAGTTAAAGCAATACTCCATTTGGATAGTATTTAAAAAAAATATTATCCGTATCTTGAAATGAAATTTTTAGGAATGAAATGTATTTCTACCATTATACTTTTTCTTTTTAGTATGAATGCTAGTGCATACGATGATTATATTAATAATACTCAAGCTGCTTTAAATAACTCAAAAACCTATCAGCAAAAATTAACAGCTTATGAAAAATGGCTACCGCTTGCCATACTCATTCATCACCCAAATACAAAGGCAGATTTGGATAGTTTTAAAACATTTATTGAAAAAGACAATACCGGTTTGGGTATGGGTATTTATGATTTAAACATGGCTTATTATCTTATTGAAAACTATGGCGATTATAAAAAAGGATTGGAGTTGTGTATTAGCGCAAAAGATATTTTTGAAAACCTACATGCCAAATCCCAATTGGTGATGACTTACAATCGTTTGGCATTTGTAGTATTGTGGAATCAAATAGGCAATAAAAATATAATTGTAAAAGAAAACATTAACGACAAATACCTTTCTAGAGCATTGGCATTTTCAAAAGAATTAAAGGATAAAAATTTAGAAATTCTTACACTCGGCTTTATTGGTAGCTACTTTAATGTAACGGAGAACGATAATGCCAAAGCACTCCATTATTTTTTTGAAGCTGAAAAATTGTTGGACGAAGAATCAACTCCTGATACAAAATTAGTAATACTAGAAAGCATTTCCATAGTATATGCCGATTTGCATGATGAAAAAAATGCTTTGTTGTATTTAAACAAATGCGAGGCGCTTTCATTTTTTCAAGCATTTGGATATGGCAGAAGCAATATGTATAGAGCTATTGCAAAAATGTATTTAACCCAACCAAAAGAAAAAAACTATACAGCCGCTCTTGCCTATGCACACAAAGCGTATGATATATCCTTAGCAATGAATGCACCCGAGTATATAAGCCAAGGCGAACAACGTTTATTTGAAATTTATAAAGCCATGGGCAATGAAAAAATGGCATTACAGTTTCATGAAAAATACAAACAGCATGAAGATAGTTTGGGTAGAGAGCGTTTTCAACGTACGTATGCGGAGTATGATTTGGTAAAAAAAGAAGCTACCATAAAAACATTAGAGAATGATAAATTAAAAGAAAATGACAGTAAGAATAGTTTAATAAGAAATGGGTTAATCTTTGCCCTTATAAGTATCGCTTTTTTTTTACTTTACTTTTTTAGAAACAACAAAAAACTACAGCTAAAAAATGAACAATTAAAAAACAAAAACGAAGAGATTGAAAAAGCACTTTTTAAAGGACAAAATATAGAAAGAAAAAGAGTAGCCGCTGATTTACACGATAGCCTAGGTGTGCAAGCCAATTCAATTTTATACAATGCTGAATTATTAAAAACAGAAAGTGAAGGCAAAGAAAATAGGATAGATTTTTTGCATGAAACGGCAAAAGAAATGATGCTCAACCTTCGGGAAACCTTGTGGGCAATGAAGTCGGATGATATTATGGCGATGGATGTTTGGCTACGGGTTATTAGTTTTTGCCAACAAATGAGCAGACATTACAAACATATTTCTATAACTACAGATGGAGAGCCCCCAGCAGAAAAAATGTTAACCTCGCCTAACGCATTAAATGTGGTAATGATAATACAAGAAGCCGTTAACAATGCAATAAAATATTCAGCCACACCAAACATCATAGTGAAAAGCATTGTAAAAGTTGCTACGTGGCAAATACAAATTGAAGACAATGGCAAAGGCTTTGATTTGGAAAAAGCTACTATAAAGCAAGATAGTTATGGGTTGCATAATATGAAAGAAAGGGCACACAATAGCAACTTTACCTATAATATTTTTGCGGAGTTGGGAAAAGGCACTATAATAGAAATTGGTATAACTATATAAAACTATCCATATGGACTATTGTATTAATATAACCAATAAGGTAAATTTGTAAAAACAAAAAAATGATAAGAGTAGCCATTGTAGATGATAAGATAAATAATAGAAGAATTATTATGGATAAATTATCTAGAAATAATTTTTTCACCATTGCATTCCAAGCGGTGGATGGCGAAGATTTTTTAGACCAATTGAAAGTATTGCCAGAAGATGATTTACCTCATATAGTACTCATGGATTTAGAAATGCCCAATATTGATGGCGTTTCTGCCATAGGAACTGCATCTTCTTTGTTTCCTCAAATTAAATTTGTAGTACTTACCATTTTTGATGATGATGATAAAATTTTTAGAGCTATAAAGGCAGGAGCCTGTGGTTACATTTTAAAAGAAGAAAGCGGTCAAGTTATTGCTGATATGCTCATGAACCTTTGGGAAAGTGGCGCAGGGCCTATATCTCCAAGCATTGCTTATAAGATATTACAAATGGTGCAACAGCCAACCATTGCAAAAGAAAAACAACATGACGATGAAAACTTTTTTCAACTAAGCGAAAGAGAAAAAGAAATTTTACAACTCTTAAGCCAAGGTTTAGAGTATAAAGAAATTGGCCTTAAAATTAGCATTAGCCCAAATACAGTAAAAAAACATTGTATAAATATTTATCAAAAGCTGCATGTAAATAGCAAGGCGCAAGCATTGCGCATTGCATATACACGAGGGCTTATTGATACTTAAACCCTTTCACTCAACTCCAACCACCTCATTTCTTTTTCATCCAATGCTGCAATAATTTCATTCACCCTCACGCCTATTTTTTGTATCTCTTCGTAAGCAATATTTTCGCTCATCTTTAATTCAAGTGTTTCTTTTTCTTTCTGCAAAGCAGGAATTTCTTTATCCAAATTTTCCAATTCGCTTTTTTCTTTAAAAGATAGTTTTTTAACTGTTGTGCTAGAAGTTGTTTCCGCTAAAGGCTTTGCAACAGTTTTTTCTTCTATACTCATCATATTCATTTTTCCATCATCCTTTCTTGTGCCTGCTTCTATTTCTTTTAAATAACTTCTGTACTGTGTATAGTTGCCTGGAAAATCTTTTATTACCCCTTCACCTTCAAATGCAAAAAGATGCTCTACCATTCTGTCCATAAAATAACGATCGTGGCTCACAATTAAAATACAACCAGGAAAGTCCATTAAAAACTCTTCTAGTGTACGCAAGGTTTGTAAATCCAAATCATTGGTAGGCTCATCCAATATTAAAAAATTAGGGTTTACAAAGAGTACACTCATTAAATGCAAGCGTCTTTTTTCACCACCGCTTAGTTTGCTCAATGGTGTAAATTGTTGTTGTGCATTAAAACCAAACTTTTCCATAAACATACTAGCACTAAGCTTTGTGCCATCTGCTAGTGGAAAATATTCTGCCATATCCTTTACATATTCAATAGCACGTTTATCTTCTTTAT
>JAYSWO010000530.1:0-6948 GCA_043717975.1 Ferruginibacter sp.
TAACACCATCATTACTTTTATTTACCACAATGGGAAATAAATGACAACTAATAGGTTTTTTCCAAGTGGTTTTACCGTCAAGATAAGCTTGCTCTATACCACATTTTACAATGCCATTTGTATCAAAAATACCATATACACATATCTTACTATTAATGGTAGGTGTTACCCATCCAAATTCTTTATCGTGCACATATCTACCTTGTTTATTTATTTCATCGATACCTTCTTGGCGCAGGTAGGGTAGTACTTCATCAAATACTTCATCTACCTTCATCAATTCTTTATTGTCAAGCGGTGCACCAGCATCTCCATCCACACAGCAAGCGCCCTTGCAGCTAGTAAGATCGCACACAAATTGGTCATTAATAATTTGGTCGCTCAGTAATACATTGTCTATAGCTATCATTGCTGCAAAAATACAAGTAAAAAAATTATTCTAATAAATGGCTCTTTATTGTGGAGCAAATAATAGTAAGATTGTAAAGTATTCAGTTGTATTGATTTTCTGAATGAATTAATTACCGTACTCACTCAAAAACTTTATACGCATTATCTTTAACTGCTCCCAGCTAAAATCGCTATCTGCAAGCTCGGCTTGTGCTACTTTAAGATCAGATGTTTCGCAACCTTTAAAATAATCCATTATTTCTTCTTGTTCATATTCATCTACCATTTCATCTATTGCGTATCCAAGATTAAGCTTAGTTCCACTTGCTACAATGGTTTCCATTTCTTCTAAGAGTTCTTCTATTTTTAAGCTTTTGTTTTTTGCAATGGTTTCAAGCGTCATTTTTTTATCTACATTTTGTATAATAAAAATTTTGTTGTTGTTTTTGTTGGCAACGCTTTTCATTACAAAATCATCTGGCCTTACTACATCATTTTCTTCTACATACTTTATAATGGTATCTAAAAAGGGTTTGCCATAGCGCAAAGATTTCCCTTTGCTAACCCCACTAATCTTTTCAAGCTCTTCCATTGTAGTTGGAAACATGGTAGCCATATCTTCCAACGAACTTTCAAGGAAAATAACAAATGGCGGAAGGTTTTTTTCTTTAGAAACTTTTTTGCGAAGGTCTTTTAATAAAATCAATAATTTTTCGTCTGTTATACTTTCTACTTCTGCCTCTGGCCCACCAGCTTCATCATCTGCATTGGCATCTTCAAATAAATTATTCAGTGCTATTTTAAATGAGGTAGGCTTTTTAATAAATGCTTTACCAGCTTTGGTTAATTTTAACACGCCATACTCTACAATATCTTTTTCTAACAAACCTGCCAATAACATTTGCCTAATAAGGCTGCTCCAAAAATGTGGTTCTTTATCATTGCCACAAGCAAAAGAATTCAACTCTTCATGCCTATACATTTTTACAGCAGGTGTAGCCTTGCCAGTTATTACAAGTATTACATATTCTATAGCAAATTGTTCGCCAAGGTCTGCCACCGTTTTTAAAACACTTACTGTTTCTACTTTTGCTTCTACTTTTTCTTTAGGATGCATACAGTTGTCACAATGTCCACAGCTTTCTGCATCATCATAACTTTCGCCAAAATAGTATAATAAAGTTTTGCGTCTGCATATACTGCTTTCTGCGTATGACACTGTTTCGTTTATTAGTTGTGCTCCCACTTCTCTTTCGCTCAAACTTTTATCTCTCATTAAATGCTCAAGTTTGCTTACATCTTTGTGAGAGTAATACAACAAACACTTTCCTTCCATACCATCACGACCAGCTCTACCAGTTTCTTGATAATAATTTTCTATAGATTTTGGTATATTATAATGAATAACAAAACGCACATCTGGTTTATCTATACCCATACCAAAAGCAATGGTAGCTACAATTACACTTACATCATCATTCAAAAAAAGATCTTGCCTTTGCGCACGCAATTTTGCATCTAGCCCTGCATGATATGCCACAGCCGTAATGCCATTTGCATTCAGCATGGCAGCTAAATCTTCTGTCGTTTTTCTATTGAGTGTATAAATGATTCCACTTTTATTTTTATAGGTTTGAATAAATCGTACGATGCTTTTATTTGCTTGCTCTAAATTTATTTTAGGTTGTACTTCGTAATAAAGGTTGGCTCTATTAAAGGAAGAAATAAAAATATTGGGATTTCTTAATCCAAGATTTTTTACAATATCGCTTTGTACTTTTGGTGTAGCCGTAGCGGTAAGTGCAATGATGGGTACATTGGGATTTATCAATTCCGTCATTTCTTTTAAGCGACGATACTCTGGTCTAAAATCGTGCCCCCATTCAGAAATACAATGCGCTTCATCCACTGCAAAAAATGAAATGTCTAAGGTTTTAAAAAAATCTACATTTTCTTCTTTGGTCATTGTTTCTGGCGCTACATACAACATTTTTGTACGTCCGCTTGTAAGATCATCTTTTACAATTTTTATTTGTCCTTTGTTTAATGTACTATTTAAAAAATGCGCCACATGATCTTTGCTGCTAAAGCCACGCATTAAATCTACTTGGTTTTTCATTAATGCAATGAGAGGAGATACCACAATGGCCACACCTTTACTCATCATAGCTGGCAATTGGTAGCAAAGACTTTTTCCGCCACCGGTTGGCATAATCACAAAGGTGTCTTTACCTTCAAGTAGGCTGTTTATAATTTCTTCTTGTGGGTATTTAAATGTGTCAAAACCAAAATTCTCTAATAAATGTTTTTTTAGATCTGGTTTGGTAGCCGGTGCACTAGCTTTTGTTTTTGCAGCGGTTTTTGTTTTTACTGTAGCCATAATATTAAGAGTCGAAAAAAGTACGCTTATTCATTTGTTTGAAAAAGAAGTACTCAGTTTTTATAAGGGTTGCGAAGGTACTTAATAGCCTTTACGTATAAAAGTAAATAAAGGGTTTAAAAAATATCCTTGCCCAACCTTGCGTTTTAATTGTTTAAGATAGCAAAAAAAACTGGTATTACTTACAATTGTATACATTTTTCTTGAAAATTGATTACTGCTATGTGGGGTAATTAAAATAAATTTGCAACCTGTGAGCCAATCAAAACATCAACTTATTATAGATAGTGCTATGCGCACCATTCAATTACAAGCAGCATCCATTCTGCACCTTAGTAGCTTTGTAGATGAAGGTTTGGCTTTAGCTGTGGAAAAAATTGCTGAATGTAAAGGAAGGTTAGTAGTAAGTGGCATTGGCAAAAGTGCTATTGTGGCTCAAAAAATAGTGGCCACGATGAACAGTACTGGCACACCAGCTTTGTTTATGCACGCTGCGGATGCCATACATGGCGACCTAGGAATGATACAGCAAGGAGATGTGGTAATGATAATTAGCAAAAGTGGCGATAGCCCAGAAATAAAAGTATTGACACCATTTATTAAGAATTTTGGCAATACATTGATAGGAATGGTGGGTAATACTCAATCTTATCTTGCGGCACAAGCAGATATTATTTTAAATACTACGGTAGAGCAAGAGGCTTGTCCTAATAACTTAGCACCTACCAACAGTACTACTGCACAAATGGTAATGGGGGATGTGCTAGCCATTTGTTTAATGGAAACCAAAGAATTTAAAACTGGAGATTTTGCAAAATATCATCCTGGCGGGGCTCTGGGCAAAAAAATGTACTTAAGGGTGGGAGATTTAATTTTGCAACACGAAAAGCCTTTGGTGTATATTAATGATGATATTAAAAAAGCCATTATAGAAATTTCTAAAAAGAGATTGGGTGCTACAGGTGTGTTAAATGAACAACATGAAATAATAGGTATTATAACTGATGGAGATGTGAGGCGTATGTTTGAAAAATACGAAGACTTTAAAGGCTTGCTTGTAAAAGATGTGATGAGTACAAAACCAAAAACGATAGAAGCAGATACACTTGCAGTGCAGGCATTGGAACAAATGAAACAAAATAATATAAGTCAATTGCTGGTAGTAGAAAATAATGGTTATGCAGGAATTTTGCATGTGCATGATTTGATGAGAGAGGGGATTATTTAAAAAAGAAGAAAAGCTTATGAACAAAAACAATTATGTAGCCATTATGGCTGGCGGTATTGGTAGCAGGTTTTGGCCAATGAGTAGAACGGCTATGCCAAAACAATTTTTAGATATTTTAAATATTGGCAGAACCCTTATACAGGCTACGTATGATCGTTTTGCAAAATTTATTCCTGTAGAAAATATTTATATTGTAACCTCTGCACAATACAAGGATATTGTGCAAGAGCAATTACCAAACTTGCCTGAAAAAAATATTTTGTGCGAGCCAAGTAGAAAAAATACGGCTCCTTGTATTGCATACATTTCTTACAAACTAGCACAGCTAGACCCTAAAGCAAATTTAATTTGCGCACCTGCCGATCATCTGATTACAGAAACGGATGCCTTTATAGACATTTGCAAACATGCACTACATTTTACTTCTCACATAAAAGCATTGGTTACACTTGGTATAAAACCTACCAATCCAAATACGGGGTATGGTTATATACAATACGAATCTTTAGCAGCTGGGGATAATATTTTTAAAGTAAAATTATTTACCGAAAAACCAGATATAGAGCTTGCAAAAACATTTGTAGCGAGTGGCGATTTTTTATGGAATGCGGGCATTTTTATTTGGCAAGTAAAAAACATTATTGCTGCTTTTGAAAAAAATACACCTGAGCTGCACGAATTGTTTGATGGAGAAAAAGCCCATTTTAATACCAATAATGAACAAGCGGCTCTAGAAAGAATTTTTCCGCAGTGCACCAATACTTCTATAGATTATGCGGTAATGGAAAAAGCAGATAATGTATATGTAATACCGTCTTCTTTTGGCTGGAGCGACCTTGGTACTTGGAAAAGTGCTTACGAAACCATAGAAAAAGATTACTTAGAAAATGCAGTAAGCGGTAATGAAGTAATTGTAATAGATGCAACTAAAAATATGGTACAAGCGCCACATCATAAACTAGTTGTGCTGCAAGGGTTGGATGATTTTATTATTGTAGATACAAACGATGTATTGCTTATTTGTAAAAAAGACAAGGAGCAAGAAATTAAAGAATATGTGGCAGAGGTAAAGAGGAAAAAAGGCGACAAGTATATTTAATTCAAAAACGGAAGCCGATGGTTTTTTGTTGATTTTTTTAAAATGTACTGAGTAAATATTTATTTTTAGATTCCCTATTTTTATAAGCTAGTAAATGTGCTTTGTAAATTATTAATAGCGTAATGTTTAAATACATTTTTGCTGTAGCACACAATGCCTTTAATTTTTAAATTTGTTTTTTATTTATAATTGTAAAGAATATACTATTATAATGCCCACCTTTCGTTTGTATATGTATAGATAAATAATTTCATCATATATAAAAAGAGATTTGGAAAATGAAACCATTAAAATTCAATATTATTACCCTATCAGTATTATTTCTTTTGAATATTATTTTATTTGTTTAAAAGAACCGAGGGCTTACCCCCATAAACCACTCGGTATTATGAAGAAGAATATTTTATGCTTGTAACACACTTTTTTTTTTAATAAGTTACAGATCCTTTTACTGCACATTCACAAAACTTATTTTGCCTACATTAACTGTTTTTACGCCGATGTTTTTAACGAAAGCAGGAATGCCTATTATTATTTCATCTTTGTATATATCTGATATAGTAGGCTCCCCAAAATCTGGATCTTGATAGTATGCCAATAGGTTCCAACCCTCATTTTTATTAAGGTATTTGTAAACATAATTTTTAACTGGCTCACCATTATTGGCATTGCCTGTTACAACGGCTAAGTTACCATACTTGCTTATAGACCTAGCTTGCAAAAATGAGATACGTTTTTCATCCAACCAATTCGTCCCACTTCTTTCATAAAAAAACAATGATTTGTCAAGCAAGGCATACACTATTAATTTATCTCCGTGTATAGCCACATGAGAACCGAAGCCTGTATTTTGTGGGTTAGCTGTGTTGCCTCCATAATTTGTAGGTAATAATTTTTTTTGAAATACCCATTGTGTACCGGTAAGTTTATACACATATACTCTTCCTGAATGATTAAGCTGAGTAAAAAGTGGTGGACCAAGTTGATCAACTTCATTTGGAGAACCAACGGCAATATAATCGCCATTGATACTTACCGATGTGCCAAAACTTATGGGAGAACTTACATTTGTAATATTGTGAAACAAGGAAGTATCTCTGGCCCAAGATGTACCGGTTCTTTTATAAACAAAAGCACTTCCTCTATTTACATCATTTCTTTTTGCACCTATTACAGCATAAATGCCTGAAATTGCAATGGAATTTCCAAATGCCGAGCCAAAACTCATATTAAACTCAGTTGCTGTTTCAGATATTTTAGCTTCCTTGGCCCATGTTGTGCCATTACGTTTAAAAACATACACTTGCGATGTATCTGCTGAAGTGTTTGGAATGTCCACATAATCACTTACAAGAACATAATCTCCCGAAATAGCAACTGTCAATCCAAAACTGCCTAAACCATCAGTTGCATCTGGCAATAGTTTTGCCTCCTGAAGCCAGCTTCCATTTGCCTGCTTTTTAAAAACATAAGCCGAGCCTCTGTTTAGGATGGAATTTACTTTCTCCCCAATAGCTCCTACAACTGCATAAACACTATCTATTGCCACGGCTGCGCCAAACTGCTTATTGCTAGATGTATCATTTGGAAAAGAAGAACGCACACTGTCTAAAGGCCCGGCACTACCCAAGCCTATATTATGTATGCCTGTTTTTGTAAGGCTAACCCATCCTAAGCCAGTAAAGCCTTCAAAATCTTTTGTGGTGGAATTGTAGCGAATAGAGCCTGCAACATCGGCCGCATTATCATTGCCGATTTTTATTTTTCCATTTATGTCTAATTTTTGTTGCGGGTCTCCCGATGTGCCAATGCCCACATTACCTGTTTGTGCAGTACCTGCAAAATAGCAAA
>JAYSWO010000054.1:0-2375 GCA_043717975.1 Ferruginibacter sp.
AAATGTTTGAAAAAAATCCGAATGTAATTTTAGACGATGTAATGCACAACCTCGAAATGCGTGATTATATTGACTCCCACAGAGAAGTAAGCCCACTCAAAAAAGCGGACGACGCTATTATTTTAGACAATACAAATATTGGTATGGATGAACAGCTTGCCATCGCTTTAAGGCATGTAAAACAACCCATCGTTTAAGGTATATTAAACAATTCCGTTTTTAGAGCATGTAATTTTTCGGTGCTATTTTTCATTGCTGCTATTTTTTCTATAACTGCTTCCACCATAGCATCGGGACAGCTAGCACCACTACTTATTAATATTTTTAGTGGTTTTTTTTCTGGTAAAAAAAAGGCGGTTTCTTTTTCTGAATGTGTGTGCAAATCAAAATGAAAAATTTTATTATCATCTGTTATTTTTGCTGCACCATCGATAAAATAGGTTGTTAGTTTTTCTTCGCACAATTCTACTAAGTGAGAAGTATTGCTGCTGTTGTACCCCCCAACCACAATAGCAAAATCTGCCTCTTGCTCTAACAAGCCATATAAGGCTGATTGATTATCTAGCGTGGCATAGCAGAGTGTGTCTCTCGTATCAGCAAATCGCTCTGCAATATTGTTTTCTGCAAGATTATATTTTTTTATCATTACTGATTTTAGAAAATCCGCAATGGCTTGCGTATCGCTTGCAAGCATGGTTGTTTGATTTATTACACCAATGCGTTGTAAATCTTTTTCAGCATCAAAGTCAGTAGAAAATCTTCCAGAAAATTCTGTATAAAATTGTGAAGCGTCTTTTTCTCCAGTAATATACTTGCTGAGTTCTATAGCTTCTTTCATATCATTTACAATTACCGTAGAGGTATTTTTTGCTGCATGCGAAAAGGTAGCACGGGTTTCTTCATGCGTTGGTTTGCCATGTACTACTACGGAGTAATTTTTTTTGGCTATTTGGTCGCCACGGTTCCATACTTTTTCTACAAATGGGCAAGTGGTATTGTATTTTTTTGTAGAAATACCAATGGTATTTATTTTTTCTTCTATAGATAATGTAGTACCAAATGCTGGAATAATAACCACATCATCTGATGTTAATTCTTCAAAAGGAATAAGCATATTGCCTTTTGTATCTTGTAAAAAACGAACGCCACGGGCAAGCAAATCTGCATTTACCTGTGGGTTGTGTATCATTTCGCTTAGCAAAAAAATACGTTTGTCGGGGTTTTCATCTATCGTTTTAAAAGCAATTTCAATAGCATTTTCTACCCCATAACAAAACCCAAAATGACGAGCAAGATAAATTTGTACATCCCCCAAATCTAAATAAGTAGGGGAAAAATCTTTTTTCATTTTATCAACATCTTTTCGCTTTTCTTTTATAGCCGTAATAAGCGGGCTGCGATAGGTAAATGGAATGGTAAATTGCTTCATAAATTAAATTGATTGCAAAGGTACGTTTTAACGTAAATTGCTTCTCTACAATTCATACAATAAAAATATAAATATTTCCAATGATCGTTTCGCCCAGTTTTTTGAAAAGCAGCAATATGTACGAAGTAAACATACGCCAATATACGACAGAGGGCTCATTCAATGCATTTGCTGCACATTTGCCAAGGTTAAAAGATATGGGTGTTGACATATTGTGGCTCATGCCCATTCACCCAATTGGCGTTGTAAATAGAAAAGGTACACTTGGGAGTTATTATTCCATACAAAATTTTGAAGCCGTAAACCCCGAGTTTGGAACAGCAGCAGATTTTAAAAACTTGATAGAAAAAGTACATGCACTTGGTATGAAAATTATTATTGATTGGGTAGCCAACCATGCCGCTTGGGATAATGTGTGGGCCAAAACAAATCCATATTTTTTTGAACCAGATGCCAATGGAAATTTTAAAAGCCCTTTTGATTGGGATGATGTTATTCAATTAGATCATACAAATGCAGAGCAGCAAAAAGCCATGATTAATGCCATGAAGTATTGGGTTATCAATTTTGAAATAGATGGTTTTAGGGCAGATATGGCACACTTGATACCATTGCAATTTTGGATAAATGCCCGCATGCAAATAGCGCCCTATAAAAAAGATTTAATATGGCTAGCCGAAACCGAAGATATACATTACCACCAAGCATTTGATGTGTCGTATACATGGAAATGGATGCACATTACAGAGCAGTTTGTAAAAAAAGAAAAATCAGTATGGGATTGCGTGGCATTATTGGAGGAGTATAAAAGAGATTTTCCTGCAAATGCATTGCGTTTATTTTTTACTAGCAACCACGATGAAAACTCTTGGAATGGTACAGAGTATGATAAGTATGGGGTACTTGCTAAAGCCTTCGCTGTATTGGCTTGCACGTACATAGGTGT
>JAYSWO010000531.1:0-2787 GCA_043717975.1 Ferruginibacter sp.
GCAAATGTAATTACAAAACCCAATAAAAAACCCTACCGTTTCCAGCAGGGTTTTTATTCAACCTCAACATAACAACCGTGTTGTTTTAATTCAAAAACCTCATCAATAAATTATTAGGCAAAATATTATAAACCATGGATGTTTCTGTATTGGCATCTTTTTCTACTTGTTTGCTAATTTTTTTCTTTACAGCTTCAATAGAATCGATATACTTTTTCTCATCTTGTTTAATTTTATTTCTCAATGAATCAAATTTGTTAGGCGTTGATTTGCTGTCGTAGCGATATGTTCCTGTTTCATCATCACTATTTTCATTGTCATTTTCAATAATGGTTTCTGTAGTAATGCCGTTTTCATTTATACGTACTCTTTTACCACCGTCTCTAATATCAATTCCATCTTCATTTATTTTTACGCCATTTTTTCTATAACTATCAGCTGGCTTACCTGTAAGGGAATATAAACCATCTTTTGTCATTGTGTACCAAACACCAGTTTCCCAGTTTCTCTCTATGTTTTCAAAATTTAAATCATCATCAGAACTTGTTCTAAAGCCTGGACCATTAAAGTGTATTTGATTTAACCAACCAATATTATCTTGTACACGTATTCTTTTTCCAACAGGCACATATATAGTTACAATTACACGCTGATTTCTAAATTTATCTTTTGTATTTACGATTACTCCTCTATCTAAAATAAGTGTAGAATCTTTTTGTTGAATATTAAAATTTATCAACGATGCAAGTGAATCGGCATATCTTTCTTTTCTGCCACAAGCATATTTTATAACTGTAACCCTAAAGCTATCGTTGAAAGATTTCTCAATATTTACCCGCACATTTCTTACGGTTGCATTTTGATCATCACCTGATAAATCAAACATATCATTATCAAACCAATTGTTTCTTGTATAACGCACACCAGATTTTATGTTGGTTACATCCAATGCATTTACTGAAGGGTTTAATATGGCAATGTCATCAGCATTTATATTTGAACCATATTGAAAATCCTTAGAAACAGAGGTTATTAAAAGAATAACACTAGTCCAACCTACAACCCACATGGCTATAAAACCTAGGCGCAACATTTTGCTTCCTGTTTTTACTTTGGTTATTTTTCTAATGATCCAAGTAATAACGCCGATCATTGGTACCAATATAAAGAAGATAAGCGTGCCCCATGCAAACGTATTTTGCCATCCGCTTGTGAATATGAAATCTTTTAATGGGAAAACGTTGAAAGCGGTAATGCCCAGTGTAAACAATGCAATTACCAAAGAAAACGCTACAATACCAAGTATAAGGTAAACAAATGCTTTTACTAGTATTACAATGATATCTCCTAAAGATTTTCCACTTCTTCTAGCAACAGATCCCGCCTCAGTACCAAAAGCCTTTCCTTTTTCGCTAGCTACAGAAGATGCCTCTTTACCAAATTTTTGTACTCTACTTTGCACACCTTTCATTTCTTCTACCACAGAATCTTTAATAGAATTCATATCTACTTTCTCGCCTTTCATTTCTAGTTTTTCGGCAGTGGTTTTAGCTTCTGGCAATACAATCCATAAAATGATATAGATAAAGAATGTGCCAAAATCAAAATTAAAATGTACGCCATCAAACATGCCAAAGGGACCATCCCAACCGTTTCTACCAAAAATGGATAACATTGGAAGTAAAAATAACAATCTAGGTATCCATACACTTATTCCAAAATAATGTGCAATACCACTACATACACCCGCAAGGTATTTTTCATCTGGATCTCTAAACAATTTTTTACGACGACTGCCTATTTCAGTAGTAGCACTACTTGGTACAACAATCCATAAAATGATGTATGGAATAAAGCAAATACCAAATAATATTAAAAATATAATTCTTACAATTACAATATCAATATCAAAATGATTGGCGATACCGCTACACACACCACCCAGTAGTTTGTGGTTTTCATCTCTAAACAATCTTCTTCTTCCGCTAGCGGTAGTAAAAGGTGCTTGTTGTTGGTTGGTACTTTCTTTGGTGTTTTTATTTTCAGTAGAAGTAGATGGTTCTGCATCATCAAAATCTTCTGGACGACCAATGCTTTTTATAATAGCATTTACATCATCATCTACAATGCAAGTAGCACCTGCTTTTATGCGCTCTTGAAAAAGCTCACCAATACGATTTTCGATATCGTTAATAATTTCTTCTTTGCCTTCTTCTGCATCAAAATGACGAGTAAGGCTTTCTATGTATTGTTTTAAAATTTCATATGCAGTTACTTCTATTGGAACGATTCTGCCTTGAAAATTTATGTTGATTACTTGTTTCATAAAATTAATTTTATGTTGTTATTGTTGTTGGTTGAAGTTGATGTTGTTTTTTTGTCAGGGTGAGCTTGTCGAACCCGACTCGTTCACCAAAGCTGACTTCGATCCCGCTTTGTGCGGGAACATTTTACTTTGTTAATGTTGTTACCGCATTTGCCATTTCGTTCCAGGTGGCTTCTAGTTCTGTATAAAAAGCCAGCCCTTTTTCTGTGAGGCTAAAATATTTTCGTGGCGGTCCGCTTGTGCTTTCTTCCCATCTATAAGAAAGTAGCTCGGCATTTTTTAATCTTGTAAGCAAGGGATACAAGGTGCCTTCAAAAATATTGAGGTTGGCCGCTTTCATTTTATCAATAATATCCGAAGGGTAAGCTTCCCCTTGTTTTATTACAGATAGAATACAAAACTCCAAAACTCCTTTGCGCATTTGGCTTGCTGTGTTATCTATGTTCATGGTTAAAAAATTT
>JAYSWO010000532.1:0-6936 GCA_043717975.1 Ferruginibacter sp.
ACACCTTTTCAATTATTCCCCAATGTAAATACAAAACTAAAAACTGGCGATGTGGTAAAAGTAGAATTGCGTTTTGTAGATAAAGTAGTGTTTAGATATCTCACAGGTATTTTAGAAATACAAGGTGGTAATACAGTACCTGCAAACCCCGATAGTAATTTGAGTGGTGGCTGCCTTGGTTATTTTAGCGCACACACTTCCGAAACAAAAACAATCATTATACAATAGTGCTAATTCCTATGTTGAGCTTGCAGTTCTTTTTAGTTTTTTTAGTCGAAAGAAAGCATCGGATTTATTCGGTGCTTTTTTGTAATCTTTCCCTTCGTTTATTATTCTTTTATAAAACTCGTTTCTACTATACGTAAGTTTGGTTTAGATAATACAGCAAAATATATGCCTTTTGGTAATAATGCTACATCTGTTTTAATATCGTTATTACCCTTATTCAAATGCAATTGTAATTGCTTTACTTCTCTCCCTTCTACAGAATAAATTTTATAAACTACATCTTCTTCATTTGCGGAATTGTAATTTATGTACAGTAAATCTTTTACAGGATTTGGATGTACAATAAGTTTGGCAATGCTTCCATTTTTAAAAACGGATATGATATTTGAATAACTGCTTTTTCCCTCTAAACTTATTTCTTTTATTCTGTAAAAATGTAAACCTGCATTTGGGTTATTATCAACAATAGAATAATCTGTTTTTACATTACTATTATGGTATTTGCTAGATATATTTTGTATCGTTTTAAAAGCTAATCCGTCTAAAGAATGCGCTACTTCAAAGTAATCCACATTTATTTCTTGTGCAGTGCTCCAATACAAATTAATATTGTCAGCCATTTCTTTACCAGTAAAATCTAAAAGACTTATAGGTAAAATACCGCCATTGTTTTTTATCCAAATTGGAGCTGTCCAAATAATATCATTATCCAATTCTGTAATTTTTGCAAAATAGTAAAACCTATTTGTTACAACAGTTGCGTGAGAAAAACTTAATGTATTAGAATTGGTATTACTTGTTAAAATAGTTGGCCTAATGCCACTTTCAGGAATACCATAAAATATTTCTATTTTCTTAATGGGATCTGCAGCACCAACATTATTTTGTGCATCTATTACAGAAACAGTTATGATAGAATTACTATTCGTCGTTAAATTGCTCCCCATTACACTTCCATTTACCGTAAAGTTTACTTGTGCATCCCAATCATCAGATGCATAAAATCTATTTTCTCTGTATGCACCCATAATATCATTTCTTGTAAGAGCATTGGCCAGTACCACTGTACGACCATGATTTGTTCTGCCAAATGTAGAGTTATGGTTATCGTGGTCTATTGTTGGGCCTATATGATATCCCTTTGCCAATGCATCTGCATACGATGTGTCATATAAACTCGAAGCTGCATCAGAGTAATTTGTAGTGGTAGAAAATGCACCACCACTTCTTATGGCTACACCTGCTATAGCATTATCTGCAATTGCGCTGTAGGTAGTAGCGTTACCCAATAAATTATTGTAGTCTCCACCTTGTGGGTGTGCTAATGTGCAAAATGCATTTGGATAAGTATTGATGATTGGCCAAAAATTTGTGTAAACAGATTTGGCACAAAAAATATTGTAATTGTTGGTTGTTCCCCATGCACCGGAACCGGTTTCCCAACCTATTAAACCTGGTACACCATAAGTAACCACATGTCCTCCATTGCTAATAATACCCCACTCAAAACCAAACATGGTTGCAAAACTTCCATCCACATTGGCCGTATCCGCCTCATACATTCCTTTTGCATAATCTGCTACATGCATGCCAGGGTTATTGTTGGCATTGTAATGATTGTGTTCCGATATGCCTAAAAAATCCATATGGAAACTGCCTTTGGCGTAATAAAAATCTTGCCCAGGGTAATAATAACCACTTGTAGCGCTGTCTTTATTGCCATCTGAATAGGAAGAGTGAGAATGAATATTGCCATAGTAAAAATTATATTGAGCACTGACACTAAAAGATACGAATAGAAAATAAATAAAAAAAAATGTCTTCATAAAACTTGGATTGGGCAAATGTGAAACCTATATTCGGCTGCGAAAGTAATGATTTTTCAGTTTTTGTAGTTATGCTAAGACTCCATTTTGGGTTAAAATGATGTTTGTTCATTTTTATTACATAATGATGACATGTCATCCTCGTATATTGAAATTGCTTTAGCTTTTTTTAGTTGATTTATTTGTATTTTAATAAAAACTAAATGGTTAAATTCTTTGTTTAATGGGTATAATTTTTAATATTTGCTTATAAATTATTTTTTGACCGTAGCGATAACATATACAGAAGATACATTGGTGGCAGCCTTGAGAAATCATGATAATGATGCGTATAAACATTTGTATGTACATTATCGTGGAGCATTGTATTCTATTATTAACCAATTTATATCGGATACAGAAATAGCCAACGATGTGTTGCAAGATGTTTTTGTGGCTGTGTGGAAAAATATTGATAAGTACGATTCTACCAAAGGGCGATTATTTACTTGGTTGCACACCCTTACCAGAAATACAACTATAAACACTACTCGATCTAAAAATTATAAGAGCCAGCAAAAAAACGATACCATTGAAGATTTTGTATATACTTTAGATTTAAATGATACGAACCAGCAGAATATTAACCTTATTGGGCTAAGAAAGCAGGTGCATCTTTTAAGGGAAGATTATAAGAATGTATTGGAATTATCTTATTATAATGGTTTTACACAAGAAGAAATAGCCCAAACGCTTGATATTCCAATTGGTACCGTAAAAACAAGGTTGAGAAACGCATTAATAGAATTAAGAAAACAATTTGTATAATTGAATATAGAGAACTACATATCATCAGGAATTATTGAACAGTACGTAATGGGTTTATGTACTGATGAGGAAAAGAATGAACTGGAGCTTTTGCGTAAGAGCGATGCTTCATTGGACAAAGCCATCATCAATTTTGAGATAGAATTTGAGCAAAGAATGATGCGCAATGCATTTTTGCCTGGCGTACAAACAGATGATAAAATTTTAGAATCTCTTCAAGCGTTGGGTACGCCTGTAGTTTCTATAAATACAAACGTTAAAAAAACAACAAAATTTAGTTGGGTAAAAATAGCAGCTGCTGCTTCGGTATTGCTATTTGGTGTAAGTGCCTTTTTCAATTATACCCAATACGAAAAAAATAAGGCGCAAGCAGCAGAGTTGGCAGCTAAAAATAATTTACCTCAATCTTTGCCTGTAGCAAATTATAGTATTTTAAAGGATCCCAATATTACGCCCGTGGCCATGTTGGGTCAAGGCTATCATTCTATATGCAGATGTACCATGTTTTGGGATAAAAAAACTGGCAAGGCTTATGTAATGATACACCACCTTGTACCTTCTGGCGATAATTACGAGTACCAACTTTGGGCAAATGTAAATGGTAAACAAGTAAGCGTAGGCATGATAAATGATGCCATTAGAGATCGTTTTGTAGAAGTAAGTGGTATGCCAGAAGATGCAAAAGAATTTACGGTAACGCTAGAAAAGAATGGTGGAGCTACTGTGCCAGATGCGGATGTGTTTTTGAGGGGGACTGTGTAAATCATCAACAAATTTTTAGTACAACTATTTAGATAGCCATTTCCCAAATGCTGTGCAATTTTCCGTTATCACATTTATTTTAAAAGCTGTTATCCCTTTTAATCGTACTAAAGGTTTCTCAAATCGCTCTACAAAATCTTTTATTACCAAATAATTTTTGAAAGTTTGGCTAATAAAACATTAACCCAAATATTCCCAATAATTCTCTTTGTGTATGACTGAAAAATTATTGTTAGGATAATTGCCACTAAAGGTTTTGCTCAACCTTGCTTTAGCTTTTGGATTCCATTTTATTTCGTAGGTATGCAAAGTGCCATTTTTGTCTATTACTAAATCTACTTCTTGTTGGTCTGCTGTGCGCCAAAAATAAAATGTACCATAGGTATTTTCATAGCTATTCTTTTTCCAAAGTTCACTTATAATGTAGTTTTCCCAAAGTGCGCCTACATCTTGTCTTATAGCTACAGGTCTATAATCGCCTATGAGTGCATTGCGTATGCCGTTATCAAAAAAGTATATTTTTTTTCCTTTGGTTAATTCTTTTTTTAAATTGGTACTATAACTCGGGAGTCTAAAAATTACAAAAGTTTGCTCTAAGATTGTAATGTATTTTTCTATCGTATCATTGCTCAACTGTAATTGCTTGCCTAGTTCATTATAATTTACTTCGCTACCAATTTGCAATGCCAATACTTTTAATAACTTTATTATTTTTTCAGGCTTTTGCAAGCCTTGCCACATCAGTACATCCTTGTATAAATAACTATCGGTAAGTGTTTGCAATCTTTCTTTTTCATTACCTGCGTTCACTACTATTTCGGGGTAGCAACCATACAGCAATCTCGTTTCTAGTGCTTGCACTTCATTTGGCACGCTACTATTTTTTGCCAATTCAGCAAAACTAAATGGGAATAAATAGTACTCCCATTTTCTACCTGTGAGAGGCTCGCTGGTTTTATTTTTTAATTCAAAAGCAGAAGAGGCTGTTACAATAATTTGAAAAGCCACACCTTCATCAAACAATTGTTTTAGTTTAATACCAATGTCGGGAAGCTGTTGAGCTTCGTCTATCACTACTAATTTTGTATTACCTACAAATGAAGTAAAACTCGCTACGCTAAAATTTTCAAATAGCGTTTGTATAACAGCATTATCAGCATTGAGCCACACCGTGTTTTCTTTTTGTTCTACAATATCTTTAAGCATACTAGTTTTACCTACTTGCCTTGCACCTAGTAAAACAACTATCTTTTTATCGCCTAGTCGCTGTTGTATGATATCGTGTATATATCGTAAAATCATATATTTTTCGATTAGATTAGCAAATATACCGATTTATTTGCTAATTTATACTAAAAATTACCGAAAATATGATTTTAGATTAACTTTTTATTTTATACTGATTTTGGTGTAAAGGTTTCCTAATCTTTGTTCTTTTACTTCTCCACCGTCCTCAACGCCTTCTTAATAATATAAGCCGTTTCCTGCGTCTTACTTTCTTTCTCCCATGTTACACCAATATTTTTTATAAACACAGGCTGTGTTTTGCTAGCATCGTTTAACCAATTGGCTACACTATTTTGCACATACAATGAGTTGTCATTTTTTAGGGGCTCAAGAATACTTAAAGCTAGTTCAGGTTTTTGTTTTAAAATTTCTATGTGTTCACACCATACTCCTCTTGGTCTTGTAGCTTCGCTGGCAAAACGTTTTACGTTTTCATTTTTTGATATTGCCCATGTAGAAAGTATAGAAATGGCTTCATCAATTTTTTTAACCAGCATTGGCCTTACAGAAAGCCAAGCAATTTCTCTTACACCAAAATGCGAATCGGCCGCAAATGGTTTTATTTGTTTTAATGTTTGTGTAAGGTTAAGCTTTTTATTTTTGCTTATGCAGTAACATGCCCAGCACCTTACAGTATCAGAAGTATGTGTGGCTAAAATTTTAAATAGGGTTTTGTCTTTGTTAATAGTAGATCTTGCAAATAAAGTTTCGCCTATGGCTTCATTGATAGTATTTATTGTTTTCTTTTTTAAATTTTCTACAGCCTTTATAGTAGGAGAGAGGTACTGTTTTCTTCCCAATTGAGAAAGTACGTTAGTTAACAATTTTAAAGAATCAATAGCAAGCCATTCCATTAAGTTTACGGTTTCTATTTCGCCATTATTAAGCTGCGCTAAAATATTAACTGGAATATCTTTTAGAGATCTTGCGCCTTTACGTTTTTCTACCATCATTAATTTGAGTACTTAAATGTATATCCAGCAATTTATAATTTATATAAACACCACGAACAATTTAGTAAGGGATATTATTTCCTTAAAAACTCATTTTAGTGCCTACAATAACTGCTATTGCTTTTGGGTTACTATTCTGCACATTGATTTTCGACGACCAATACGATCCATCAATATATAAAATTTGTAAAGCCTTCAGTTTCGTTTTTATAGAAAATCGTATTCCTTGCCTAGTAAAAAAGCCTTGCATTCTTATTACATTTTGCTCAATTATTTTATTTGTTGTGTCAAGTTTTAAACGAGGCTCGCCAATGTTTGCATATCCAACACCCAGATATGGAGATATATAAATGCTAGATTTTTTATTCAAGTAAACATTTCTTCCCAAATTTATACCTGCCAATAGAACAGAGCTATTTGTCTTTTGAAAAAGATAATCTGAGTTGACATCTTTTATTTGTTGGTTGTATTTTATAGCATTAAAATCAAGTACAAATTGAGCAAAGTAAAACTTATTTAGCTTATACTCTATTCCCGAATTTAAGGCTAAAGAATTTTTATAGGATTTTGCAAAAGCAGATATAGGAAAAAACATTCCGATAGAAGAGGAGAAAAATATTTTACTACTATCTTGCGCATAAGAAAGATAATACGTTGAAGAAAATAGTAAAATTAGAAATATTTTTTTATTGTAAAATTGCATCACAATTTTTTAAATGTTATATAAAAAATGGTTGCTAATTTTTAAATTAACAACCATTTTAAAAATTAAATATTTTTCTTCAGGAGTTTTTTGTAAAATAAAACACCTTGCTCTTTATGTAATATTAAAACTATTAAGCAGCTTAAAAGCACAATTATAGCCAGCATAAACAATTGCCCACCATCACCTTTAGATTCTATACCTATTACTGCTAAATGAGATAAAATAGCACCTCCCATTAAACCCATGCCCAGCATTGACCCTATGAATACAGTTGATGGCAATAACAATAAAATACTGGTTACTAATTCTACAATGCCAGTACCAATTCTACCCCAGGGTTCTACCCCAAGTTTGGTAAAGAGTTCTA
>JAYSWO010000533.1:0-6935 GCA_043717975.1 Ferruginibacter sp.
CTTGTTTTTGCATGTGGGTACACCACAATTGCAACCCTTGGATGGTGTTTTATATAAGACTTTGTTACAAGTTATTAATCCAATTGCAAGCAGTTTTCATCCAACATATGGCGTATTAACTTTTATTTTATTGTTTATACAGGCCATCGGGTTTAATAAAATCGTAAACGACCAGCGATTGCACAAACAAAACAACTACCTTACTGGTATGACTTACTTACTCATCACTTCTTTGTTCAGTGATTGGTTTTCTTTTTCAGCACCACTTATTGTAAATACATTTATGATTTGGATATGGTCTCGCCTTTGTGCATTGTATAATAATCCTAATGCAAAAGCTACCATTTTTAATATTGGATTGGTTACAGGAATATCAGCTTTTGTTTACTTTCCTTCTATCAGTTTCTTGGTACTTATTATGGCAGGCATTGCTATTGCCAGACCTTTTCGTTTGCAAGAATGGCTTACTGGGCTAGCAGGTATTATTACACCGATATATCTTTTTGGGGCTTATCTTTTTCTTACCAATAATTTAAAAACATATAAATTTCCAGGATTTCATTTTTCATACCCACATTTTTTTGGTAATAAATGGGCTTATGCTGCGCTTACGATTATTTTAATAGCAATCATTATCGGTATTTATTTTATCAACAAAAATATTAATAGGCAAGTGGTACAAACTAGAAAAAGCTGGCAGTTGCTTTTTCTCTACATTATAGTAGCCACGCTTGTTCCATTCATAAATGCAAGTATAAATTTTTCTTATTGGATATTGCTGGCAGTACCTATATCTCCAGTTGTTGCTTCAGCTTTTTTCTACCCTCAGAAAAAGATTTTTCCACTCTTATTGCATTGGGTAATGTTTGCCATATTTGTAGCTATTGGGTTTTTAGGAAAATAAGGAGAATCTTTTTATTGAATAAGTGATGATTTACATTTATTTTGCTGTATGTTTTATTTTGTAAAAACACCAGTATGGCTTCAAAAATTATTTCCAAAGTTCATTTGGACAATGAATAGAGAAGAAAAAAAAGTTTATTTAACTTTTGATGATGGGCCACACCCGTTGCATACCATCTTTGTACTAGATGTACTTAAAAAGTACCATGCAAAAGCTACTTTTTTTTGTATTGGAAATAACGTGAATTTGTTTCCTGAGGTATATAAAAGAATCATTGAGGATGGGCATGCCATTGGTAACCACAGCTACAGTCATTTAAATGGAAAAAAATCAAAAGATGATGTATATATTGATGATGTAATGCAAGCTGCAAAGTATATTGATAGCACTTTGTTTAGACCACCTTATGGGCAAATAAAAAAATTTCAAGCCAAAGTACTTATGGAAATGAATAATCCTTATAAAATAGTTATGTGGACAGTATTGAGTGGAGATTT
The DNA here is from genome assembly GCA_043717975.1 of Ferruginibacter sp. GTDB lineage: Bacteria > Bacteroidota > Bacteroidia > Chitinophagales > Chitinophagaceae > Ferruginibacter. Next base: position 1,402 of record JAYSWO010000533.1, read on the forward strand.
TGACGTAAAAATTACCAAAGAAAAATGTTTGGAAAATGTATTGTTTAAAACCTCCAATGGTTCTATAGTTGTTTTTCATGATAGCGAAAAAGCAGCTGAAAAAATGAGATATGTATTACCAGCCCTACTAAAAAGTTTTTCTGAAAAAGGATTTTCTTTTGAAAAAATATTGGCATCTGAGATGTAAAAAATATGGGCCGAGGTAGAAACCTCAGCCCTTTTTAATCCGTACCCTATGAAAACTGTGTGCAATCTACGTCACAGATTTGTCATAGCAATATTTTTTTTCATGTTTAATAAAATAAAAGTCAAGTTTATACCTAAATTGTACAAAATCAAATAATTAAAAATGATTGATACACATTGCCATTTATATACAAAAGAGTTTAATGAAGATATTGGCGCTGTTCTTCAGCGAGCTAGCGATATTGGTGTTACAAAGTTCTATTTACCCGCCATTGATAAAAGTTGTACAGAAAGTATGGATAAATTAGAAGCAAGATATCCTGATAAGTGTTTCGCTATGGCAGGTTTGCATCCATGTTCTGTAAATGAAAACTATCATGAAGAAATAGACCATATAAAATGGCAATTGCAACAAAGAAAATTTTGTGGCATTGGCGAAACAGGATTGGATTTTTATTGGGATAAAACTTTTATTAAGCAACAGTACGAATGTTTAGAAATTCAAATACAGCTTGCATTGGAGTACAACATTCCACTAATATTACACACTAGAGATGCATTGCATGAAACCATAGAAGTAATAAAAAAGTATAGTAACACTGCGCTTACAGGAATATTTCATTGCTTTGGAGGTTCGTTAGAGCAAGCCAATGATATTATAAAAACTGGTTTTTATATGGGTATAGGGGGTGTGCTTACATATAAGAATGCTGGGCTAGCAGAAGTTTTAAAATATGTGGATATGAAACATTTGGTTTTAGAAACAGATGCACCTTATCTTACTCCTGTTCCATTTAGAGGAAAAAGAAATGAAAGTAGCTATTTAAAATATGTAGCAGAAAAATTGGCAGAAGCTAAAAATATATCTGTAAGCGAGGTAGAAAGAATAACGACTGAAAATGCAGAAAAAATATTCGGTGTATAGTTTCTGAAAGTGTATTTTTGCGTTCCTTAAAAATAGAGAGGTGTCCGAGTGGTTGAAGGAGCTACCCTGGAAAGGTAGTATATGGGCAACTGTATCGAGGGTTCGAATCCCTTCCTCTCTGCAATTTTTTGGTAGCAAATTTTATTCTTATAAAATTTGCTACCTATTTCAAATCCTCAAAGCTGACATAACCAACATATAATAGATTAGTACAAGATACTTTCTCATTTTTTATGGATTGTTTGTTAAATCATACTCATAAACTTCATTCTCGAAAGCTAATGTCATTTTATCTCTATTAAATTCTTTTTCGTTATTGGCTAAAAAAATAGTAGCTACACCATTGCCAATAAAATTTGTTATAGATCTTGCTTCACTTATAAATCTATCTACACCTAACAACAATGCTAATCCCTCTAATGGAATTACTTTTACAACAGTAAGCGTAGATGCCAATACAATAAAACCACTACCTGTAACACCTGCTGCACCTTTTGATGTTATCATTAATACACCTATAATGGTACCTATTTGGCTCCAAGATAATTCAATATTAAAAACCTGTGCTAAAAAAATAACTGCCATAGATAAGTATATTGTAGTACCATCTAAATTAAAAGAGTAGCCTGAAGGTACTACCAAACCGACAACAGATTTTGAGCAACCCATTTTTTCTAGTTTTTCCATAAGCATAGGCAGTGCAGACTCCGATGATGATGTACCCAGTACTAATAACAATTCTTCTTTAATATAGTTTAGAAATTTGAAAATACTGATTTTATAATATCGAAGTATTAAACCAAAAACAATAAAAATAAATATTGTCATGGTGATGTAGACTGTAAGCATCAGTTTTGCTAACGGCAGTATAGTTGTTATACCATATTTTCCTATTGTGTAAGCCATACCACTAAATGCTGCAATGGGAGCAAGCATCATTACATAATGCAATGCCTTAAATATATATTTAGATGCAAGGGTTAGTGGTCTTATTATTTTTTCTCTACTGGCATACTTACTTAAAAAAATACCAAATGCAATGGATAATAGCAATACTTGTATGGTAAGGTTATCTTTTAGAAATTGTAACCAACTAAAAGTTGTGGCGGCTGTTGTATATTTTGAAATATCTCCACCATGTATGGTTGTTGTATTTACACCTGCTCCTGGTTTGATGATGATAGCAACGGTACAACCTACAAGCAAAGCAATGGTAGTTACAATTTCAAAATATAGCAGTGCTTTACCACCAACCCTTCCTACTTTTTTTAAACTACCCATGCCGCTTATACCCAACGATATAGTTATAAAAATAATTGGGCTTATAAATAGTTTAATAACCTCAATAAAATATTTACTTACTGGTTGCATTTTTACAGCCGTTGCCGGTGCAAAATGCCCAAGCAATGCACCAGCAAAGATTGCAATTAGTACCCAAGTAGTAAGATTGGTAAGTATTTTTCTCATTCATTTAAAATATGTCAATAAAAAATCTAAGCATATATTTATAAAATTAAACAAATGCTTAGATTAAATATAGTAGTTAATAACAGCTTATACCAATTATACAATCATTTTTACTTCACGTAAGGATGTCACAATACAATTCTATTTAGGCACGATTTTTTTAAAAGTCAATTTGTTTTCTGCATTAAGGGAAATAGCATTTTACTTAATGATAAGTATGTATTAGCTCAAACATTACAATACCAATGTTTGAATAGCATGAGGTAATATAGTTACAACAGCAGCATTGTTTCCAATGCACAAGTTGTAAGTTACTTTTTTATCGGCTTGGTTCATCACAATAATAGCTATTTTTCCATCAGTATTTATAAATGCAGTGGTTAATAACTGGCTTCTACTTGCAGCACTATTTATTTTTTTTGCACCTGGGCGTATAAATTTTGAAAAATGCCCCATGTAATAATAAGACGGTGTGTAAATGATTTCTCCCGTTCTAGTATCTGAATGCACAGGTGCAAAGCAAAAATTACCCACATGGTTTGGTCCACCAGTTTCATCTAGTAAAATATTCCAGTCTGTCCAACCCACAGTGCCATTGTTAAAATCGTTTATCATAGATCTGCCATAGCGTTCACCATTTGCCCATCGTTGATAACCTTCTACATTAAAACTTTCTGCACAACCTTCTGTAAATAATAAATTTTTTGTAGGATATGTTTTGTTTACTGCGGCTACATTTTCAAACATTGGTTGACCACCACTCCAAGTTTCGTACCAATGAAAACCCATGCCCCAGGCATATTTCGCTGCTTCGGGGTCATTAAAAATTACATCTGCTCTTTGTGTCATCAAATCTCTATTGTGATCCCACACTATTATTTTTTTATCTCCCAGCCCTTCTTTTTTCATAGTAGGACCTAAATAGTTTTTAAGAAAATCTCTTTCTTCTTCGGCAGTGTAAATACAACTTTCCCAGCGTTGTGTTGCCATTGGTTCGTTTTGTACACTGATGCCCCACACAGGTATACCTTCTTTTTCGTAAGCCTTTATAAATTTTGTATAATACATAGCCCAACTTTGTGCAAAAGCATTGTTTAATTTTCCACCCTGAAGCATATTGTTATTTGTTTTCATAAAAGCAGGTGGGCTCCATGGGCTTGCAAATAATGTAAGTTTGCCTCCAGCAGCTGCTATGGCTTGTTTTATTAATGGAATGCGAAATTGTTTGTCATGTTTTACATTAAAACTATTTAGTGCAGCATCGCCTTCATTTATGTAAGTGTACATATCGCTGCTAAAATCGCAACTGTGTATGTTCGTTCTAGCCAGCGTATATCCTATGCCTTTATCTTTATCAAAATAAGCTTGCAAAAATTCTTTTTGTTTACTTGCTGGTAGCTTTCCAAATGTTTCTGCACTTGCATCTGTAATAGCTGCACCAATACCAATAAAGGTTTGAAAGGTTTTACTGGGTTCTACAAATACACTTATTTCACCTTCGGTTGGTTGGGCTAGTTCTTTAAAGATTATTTTATCTGTAAGCGATAATCTATAATTACTACTATCTGCAGTTGTGTAAACGGATACAGTTTTGTCTTTTGCGGAAAATATTTTTGAAGTTATATTTTTTTGAGCAAAGCAAAAGCTACTATAAAACAATACTAATAAGCTTGCTATTTTTTTCATTTCTTTTTTTACATTATAGTATAAATAAAAAAATGCTGTTACAAAAATCCAGTAACAACATTTTCTTCATTAAATCAAAAATAATTATTGATACACCCGCACATAATCTACTTCCATGCTTGCTTTTGTAATGCTAGCATCTATAGGTCCAGCAAAATTTCCGCCCATGGCCACATTTAAAATAATATGAAAATCTTTATGAAAAGGAGAGGCACTATCGTTTACATAAGATTTTACCTGTACATCATCTACATAAAATTTAATAGAGTTAGCCGTCCACTCTGTTGAATATTTATGAAATGTTGTGTGCGCATTTTTTATTATAATAGAATCTCCATCAGCATTATTTCCAAAATGTTTTGGATAATGAAGTGTTGTATAAATTTTATTTAAATTACATCCTTTGTGTTCCATAATGTCTATTTCTCCACATGCAGGCCAGCCTGCTGTTTTAATATTACTGCCAAGCATCCATATAGCAGGCCATGTACCTACTCCAGCGGGTAGCTTTGCACGCACTTCTACTTTGCCATAGGTAAAGTGAAATTTATCTCTTGTAAGCATACGAGTAGATGTATATGCACTGCCATTGTAGTTTTCTTTAAGGGCAGTAATTTTCAACATACCCTTTGCAATGTTTACGTTTTGTGAGCGATTGGTATAATATTCTTTTTCATTATTGCCCCAGCCCCAATCGCCAGTACCAATGTCATAACTCCATTTAGTAGAATCAGGAGCGCCTTTTGTATTAAACTCATCTGCCCAAACTAATTTGTAAGAATAATTTTCTGAAGCAGCTGCGGTATTATGTATATTTTGAACTTCATTGTTTGCTACAAAATTTCTAGTGGAACACTCGCTCAAAAAAATGCAAGTCACTATAAGTAATAGCCAATTCAATACATTTATTTTAATCATTACAATTCTATTTAAAATGTTTTATGAAAAAGTTAAAAAAGGAGTACCATTTTTTTGAACTCCTTTTTTAACATAACTGTAAATGCTATCTGCCAATAAAAATTAATTCTGTTGTTATTTCTTTACCATCATTATCTAATAAATGAATATAGTAAATGCCCGAAGTAACAGATGTTAAATCAATATTCATCGGTGTATATGCACCAAACATTACAAAACTTGCTTGATATACCAACGCTCCTGCTGCATTGTAGATGACAACTTTTCTTGGCTTCAAATTATTGTTATCACTTAAATACCTTACTTGAAACTTGCCAGTAGATGGATTAGGATAAACGAACATTTTTTCTTG
>JAYSWO010000534.1:0-6926 GCA_043717975.1 Ferruginibacter sp.
AAAGTAGAAATAGGCACTTCAATAGAAATGGTATGGCAATTCATTTTTGCTACTCCATCTCTTGCACCGGTGGTTCTAAAACCACCCGCATCAAATGCACCACCAAGGTCCACAAAGAAAGGGTCATCTATTGGGCCACAAAATACTTTTTCACCAGAGGTAGAAGTAGCAATAGCAGCTGTCATCAATGCATTATAATCTGTAGCGCCAACGCCTGCAGCGCTCTCTATACTGCGAGGGCCAATATTATTAGGCGGTACAATACCTGCTGCTACAATGGTAGCAAACGTAGTACCACCATTAATGCTTCTTTCACACTTGTAAGTGGTTTTTATATTTTGCTTACCTAAACGAATGTTGAAAAAAGTAGTACCATCTTCATTTACGTTTGTAAAAGTAAAACGATAAATAATATCGTCACCAGACGTAGCAGTGTTGTTATCTACATGAATTTCGTAGCGAATGTTTTCACCAAAATTGTAATAGTTTGGTCCACCTGCTGGGTGTTCGAAAGGAATATAGTTGGCTATTAAAATAATTTTGCTGCTGTCTGCAGGGCTACGAAATGCATATACATCTGTATTGTCTGCTAGCGGATCGTTGCTAATCAATGGCGCTTCACGATGGCTCGATGCCGAAGCGTTTATGGCAAATGCAGTAGCACAAAGCAACATCGCCGAAAGTTTTTTAAAATATTGTTTCATATAATTTATTATTAAAATGATAAGTAGTTGGGTTAATTAAAATCTTGGTTTAACGGTGTAATCAAATCCTCTCCATGGTGTTTGCACATAAGGAAAACCTGCTTTAAACGTAGTATCGTTTTTTGTAGGGCCAGATGTAAAACTCAACACACCAACAAGGTTTTTTGTAACGGGTGATAATGTAGGAACATAATCATCGTAAAACAATCCGATGGCTGCCAATGCTACACCACCTACTGCTTGCAATTCAATGGTGGTTACATCATCTTCCAATCTTCTACCATTTGGAAACCCATCCATGTTAGGAATAGTTTGTAATGCTGTACTCGTATTGTATGCAGGATCTGTAAGACCAAGCACCGCAGCATTTATAATACCAAGGCTGCTAAACTTAGGATCATTACGTGGTGTAGGAGGTACAGCCATGTTTAAACGAAGCATATCGCCAAGTGTTGGTAAAAAATTATTTATAAAAGGTTTGCCTGCTGCTAATGGATTGCCCACTGGCTTGCCTGTAGCCAATTGGTATGGCGCAAGGTTTGGAACACCTGTATAAAATATTGGCAAAATATCTACCGCTCTTGGGCTAGTAGCATTCGGCAACAATACGCCACCAAAAGCATTTTCAGCCAATGCAGTACCAGCTACGGCTGTACTTCCTTTTAAAGAAAACAAACCTGACTTGCCATTTCTAAAATCAAAACTTCCTTGTGATTTACTTTGAATTCGTAATGCATTTAATGCAGGTACGGCTCCACCAAATTGTGAATCATCCATGTACAATGCCAACTCAGGGTTTGTAAAGTATTGTGCAAACTGTACATCTTGTGCAGGGTTAGATGCATTCCATTTGTCTTTCATACCTACAGGTATAATAGCCTCATTTACCAATGGCATACCTAGGCGTGAAACCTGTACCCATGGGCCTGTGAAGGCTTCTGTACCGGCACCAGCTGTACTCAATGTTTTAATTTGCTGTCTGCTAGCACTTGCCCATACACCAATAACGAAATCGCCATCTAATATATTGGCTGCTTGTGCAGCTGTTTTACCATCTTTTTGTAATAGGTTAATTGGAATTTTTAATGCAATGCTATGTACATTGTATCTGTTTAACCCATCAATAGGCGCATTGGTTGTATTCCCTTCTGGGCGAAAAGCGCCAAGATCAAATGCACCAGCAAGATCTACAAAGAAAGGATCATCTACTGGGCCACAAAATACTTTTTCGCCACTAGTTGCTGTAGCAATAGCAGCCGTAATTAATGCATCATAACTGGCAGCACCCAAACCAACTGGTGTACTGTTTATAGAGCGAGGGCCAATGTTTGCTGGAGGTACAATACCACCTGTAACTATAGAAACAAATGCACCACCGTTTACACTTTTTTCACATGTGTACGTAGTTTTTAAATTTTGTTTTGCCAAACGTATGTTGAAAAATGTAGTAGGATCTTCGTTTACCTGGGCAAACGTAAACCTATACAAAATATCATCAGTAGTAGTGGTTGTTTTATTTTTTATGTGTACTTCGTAACGAATGTTTGTACCAAAATTATAATAGTTTGGTCCACCCTCTGGCAATTGAAAAGGAATGTAATTACAAATAATCGTTATCGTGTTTGGATCATCAGGACTGCGGAATGCATATACATCCGTATTATCAGCCAACGGATCGTTGGAAATGAGTGGCGCCTCTCTGTGGCTAGATGCACTAGCGGAGTAGCTTCCTACAAGGATAGCCAACGCAAGCATCATTTGTTTTACTTTGAGCATATTTTTTTTCATTATGTTTAATTTGAATTAAGGATATTATTTTGATGTTATTGAATTACTAAAATTAAAAAGCAAGGATAACCTGAATGCATTTTTGAAAGCATTATTGGTACTATTATCTCCTGTAGGTATTAAGTATGCAAAGTTGAAACCGGTAGCTTTATATACCAAGCCAGCACCAACGGTTACGTAATTTCTATTGCCTTTGTATTTGCTTTCAGAAAAATAGCCAGCCCTTACATTAAACATGTCTTTGTAAGTATACTCTGCACCCAATGCTACCTGTAGTTCCCTTAGTTCTTCTCTTCCGCCTTCTGGTGCATCACCAAAAGATTTGAACCAACTGCTTACTACACCTTGTTTTTCGTAGTCCATTACTTTTTGCGTATTGCTTGGGTCGGGTGGGGTAGGTACCAATAGTTTGCTTACATCCATAGCTAATGATAATTTATGATCATCACCTATGTATTCATTGTAATTGGTACCAATGGTAATAGTAGCAGGTATAAAGCTAGATGTGCCACCATACTTCATTTTGCCACCAAGGTTGGTAAGCGCCAAGCCAAAATTCCAAACAGGGTTTAAACGATAAAAGGCAGCAATATCTGCAGCCACAGTACTACCGTTTTTGTAATTGGCATCTACACTATTGTCGGTAAGTTTACTACCTATGTAGCGCACCGTCAAGCCCACGCCCATTCTTTCAGAAAGCCTGCGAGAGTAGCCAGCTTCTACCGCAATGTCATTTGCCCTTACGTTGTTTAGCTCTTGGCCTGCTGCATCTGTAGAAAGAAATGTGCCCTTGCTAAAATTTCTCACACCAAAGCTGATGGCTTGGTTGGTATCTAATTTGTAATAACCAGATAAAGAAAGTTGGAATAAGTTTTTTACCTCAAGCTCGGTAAGCATCGGCGTATAATTTAAACCAATGCCGTATTTCTTTTCGTTAAACACAGTTTTGCCTCCATTGTAAAAAATAGAGTTTACATCTGGATTGGTAGCTACGGAAGCCTCACCCATGGAGGCTGTACGAGCATCTGCCGCTACCCTAAGAAAAGGCACTGCGGTGGTAATAGGATTGTTTTCGTTGCTCGTTTGTGCATATAAGTTTACGACAGGCAGCGAAAAAAGTATTACCAAAAAATTTATTTTGGTATTTCTTATGTTCATGTGTGAAAAGTTTTATAATAAAAAAATGTTAACATAGCAAATACGATTCTGATATTTCAAAAGTTTTGAAATGTTGATTTAGTTTATTTTTATTTTTTGTGGAGGTGATGGTATATTTTCGAAAACCTGTATTTTTGCAGGCCTTAATAGGTCCCGTAGTTAAATGCCCGTCTGGAAGAATACCATTCGGACAGGGATAGAATATCCCTACAAAGAGTTATAGGGACTAAACTGTAGAACCAAGTTCTTGTAAGTAAAAAATATGAATGGTCCCGTAGTTCAATGGATAGAATAGAAGTTTCCTAAACTTTAGATCCAAGTTCGATTCTTGGCGGGACCACTATTTATTTCTTCATTTAAATTGATAGAGGTAAGTTGCTTACGCAGTCTAAATAATTACTAGTTCTATGCAAAGTTTCCAAATATGCATTTATTACTTTTAAATATTCAATTGCATAATCTTGGTGCAATTTATTTTGCAGAAGGGAGATGGCTTTTTTAAGTAATAAACTAACTCTATAATTGTAATTGGTAAAACAAGTGCCAAATAAATTACTAGATAATGAGAATGGAATTTCTAACACATGCATAATTAATTTGAGTTCTAGCTCTTTATTTTTACATATTTTACTAAACTCATTTATTCTTTTATGACAAACTGCTAGCATATTTGCTAGTTGCAATTCTTTTGAAAAACCTTTATACGATTTTCTAAAGAGTACATCTATATCTTCTTTTGCTTTTTCATATAGGTCTTGCTCTCCAAATTCTTTATCTACATAATTAACCAAAAGGTAATTATAAAAACTATTGTCTTTGGTTGCGGCTTTAATAACCAATTTTTCTAGCTCATCTTTTCCAAGTTTTTTAATTGCTTGTTTTGTTTCTATATTAATTTGGGCCATAGTCAAATAATTCTTTGGATTGATAAAATTACAGTTTATTAAAATTCAGTATTCTTTTTTAGTAATAATTTTTTGTTCCATGAATGGTATCCATAAATAATAATGATATTTATGTAGTTCTACAATGTACAACTATCTTATTTTTATTTATAATTTAAAAATATGCTTCAAAAAACTTCTTTACAATTAATACAAGCACTGCATACTGTGCAACATCAATTTCATAGTTACCCTAATTGGGATTTATTGTTTAGTAATGGTAAAAATAAATGGTACCATTTGGCCATTAGTGTTTATCAAGATGTGTATTATATTATGGAAGGTATAAATAGCAATTCGATAGAAATAAAAAAGAATGGAAGTTTGAATGAAGAAAGTAGTTATGGAAACACAACGGATAAAAATTGGATGGCTATTTTTAATCTTGCAATTGAACATATAGCAACCGTAAAAAAGAATTGGGTAGCAGCGTATGCAACATTAAATAAAAATTTTCCTTACAAATACCGAAAGGGAATTATACATCACAGTATTGTACGGCATTACTGCAAAGATTTAATGAGGATAGATAAAGAACTTGGTATAAAAAGAACCGCAGCATTTATAAAATTAGTAGAAAGCGGTAAGCTTAACAATCATGATTTAGGAGAAATAAAAAATCTAACTGCTAATAAATTTTTTGATTATTGTAAAGTGGCTTATTTGAATAGCAACTTAAAATTAGATGATCCACACAAAGCATTATCAGGAAGAGCACTCTATAAAATTTTTGCAGATGGCAGGCACGAAGGGTTGTTGGATATAAAGCAAAACTCCGTGGCAGAATTTAAACAATGGATGGATAGGAAACATCCTAAATATAATGCAGGTGGGCATCCTTGGGAAATATTGAGAGGTGGAAACACTACACACATATCTTTATACGTAAGCAAAAAAGAATATGGTGAAGGCAATGCTTACAAAATCATTTTACAAGGCAATGCCATGAGCAGGTTAGCCGAAACATTGAAAATATATTTGGGCTTGTATAATGCAAAATTGCCTGCAGCTATTGGTGATCCAAAAGAAATTCGTAATAGATTACTTGGGCAAGATAATATTGGTATTATACCTGAGTTTCAAAGTTTACACCGAGCCAACCAAAGCTTTGATGATGAAAGTGTGCATGATGCTATACACTTATACTATTTTAAAAACCACCAAAAGCAAATTATTGATTTAGTGAGTTGGGAACAGTTGCCATGTTTAATGCCGTTGTGATTAAGGAATAATTAGGGAATGTTTAGGGAGTGTTTTATGACTTAAAAATTTATATCGTTAGCGTTTAAAGAAATTTGGGAACTACCCGAAACCATTTTTAAAGAGGTTATTATAAATGCCCTTGCTCATAGAGATTATTACGATAAAGGCGCTGTAATAAACATTGAAGTGTTTGATAACAGGGTTGAGATAAGCAACCCTGGCGGATTGGTAAGCGCCATGCCCGAAGCTGAATTTGGCAAACGCAGCCACTCCCGTAATCCGCTCATTTTTGGGCTATTTGCCCGTATGCATTTGGTAGAGCAAGTTGGCTCTGGCATAGGTCGTATTAAACAATTGATGAATGATGCAAACCTACCTGAACCAGTTTTCCAAAAAGTGGGTATTTTTACTGTTATTTTGCTGCGTACGGATAGTTCTTCTGAGAAAACTACGCCTAAAACTAATCAGAAAACTGCCCATAAAATTATCCAATTAATTAATGAAAATAAAAACATTACGAGTGTTGAAATGGCAGAAAAATTAAAGATAACCAAAGTTGCGGTTGAAAAACAAATAGCAAAATTGAAACAACAAGGCTTTATTGAAAGGATTGGCTCCGATAAAACTGGAAAATGGAATGTAGTTACAAAAAAAAATGAGTAAAATATCTTTTAAAAGTATGGTATAAAGTATGGTGTAAAGTATGGTGTAAAGTATGGTGTAAAGTTTACCATAAATACTTAAATAATTATAAAACAATGATTTATTGAGTTAATTGACCCTAAAAAAAATGATAATAAAAATTAAAAATAGCTTTTAAAAGTATGGTGTAAGGTTCGGTGTATGGTTCAAGATAAGCTGTTGTTAAGTGATGACAAACTCCAAGACGAGCTAAGCTCTTTCTTATCAATTTATAATAGAAATTGCAATCAAATAATTTGGTTTATACTAACATCTACTTTCTTATAACGCTTGGTTTTATACAAAAGAATACTTTTACTTATCCTACATGTAGTATTTTGCAAGAAAGCATAATAAAACAATAAGTTCATAAAAATGAAATAGTTATAATTTTGCAACGGAGCGTTGCAAAATTGAAAAAATACCTCAACCTAAATAATTATTGTAT
>JAYSWO010000535.1:0-6882 GCA_043717975.1 Ferruginibacter sp.
AAGGCATTTTTCATAATCTAACTTGTAGAATGGTTAAACATGAACCCGTTTTTTTAATACAACTAAAAATGGAGTAGCTAAGCGTCTACTTCTATAAATATATATTGTTATTTAATTTATTGGGTGAAAATCTGATTTGTTACTTCTTACATATTTACATTTTATATTTAGCAGGCTATGCAGCTGTGAAAGTTATAGCGAAAAGCTTAGCTGATGTCCACAGAGGCTAATCTGTACTTTTAATAAACATCTTTTACAATTTGCCGCACAGATCGTTTACGCATATTAGCCACACCTCAAATTTGCTAATGAAAGGGTTCGAGGAGACTCGAACCATGGCTAAGAATGCTAATGGGCCGAGTATTTAAGCAATATTACGTGCTTAAATAATTGGAAAATTAAACATTAAATATTAAATTGCATCATGAAATTTAATTGCCTATTATTTTTTTTCATTCTTGCCTTTGTAAACTTATCCGCACAAACAACGTATAATTTCACCGGAAATGGTAATTGGAGTGTTCCTTCAAATTGGAGTTCCAATACAATACCACCCAATAGGCTACCAAGTGGCTCCACGATTATAATAAACCCTCAACCGGGCGATTCGTGTGTATTAAATGTTGTTCATAAGAATTTGCCTGGTTCAAATTTTGTTATAGCAAGTGCTGCAAAATTTATTGTACCTGGTGGCATTGGAGTATACTCGGATAGTACAGATTTAGTAACTAAAGTTAAAAAGATATTACATCCAATTGATTCGGTTGGACTTTTATGCTTTGGCTGTCCAATAATAATAACCCAAAAAAGTGATTACTATATATATGATTCATTGAATAGGATTAAAATCCGAAAATCTATTCTAACAACTTTTTCAAACAATCCAATAACGATCGATACAGTCTCGGAACTTAATTATATCTATGAAGGTAATGACAGTAAAATTATTAGCTATACTTCTAGCACAGGAAATACTCAATTATTTTATTATGATGCTTTAAACCGCCTTATAAAAGATTCTGCACAAAATCCTTTAAATGTTCTGGGCAAAATAGTTAGAACATATAGTTATAATTTGGATACAATTTTCCAAACCCAGACTGTAATACAAACTAATGGAATTGAATTATTAAAAGACACAATGATAACAGTTGGTAATAATATAACTTTTGAAAGACTAAAATATACAAACCCACCATTAACAGTTACAATCAATAATAATTTTACGTTCTCTCCATACAGGAATCCTTATAGCTATGTAAATAATTTCCCTATTTTTGGAAGTGACTATAGAACTACAAGTTTGCTTTTTACCTATAATATGAATTATTCCGATCGGTCTACATATAATCAAGCATATCAGAACAATCATAAAATTAATAACTATCCAAATTACCTTAATCAATTTACAATTGGCCTAGATGCATATGGAAGGGTGATTTCTTCTTCAAACAATTATACTGGAAATAAAGTAACAACATTTGAATATTATTAAAGTTAAAAATAACAATATACAAATGGCTCGAATATAATTTACCAGCGGGTATTTGATTAACTCTATACTTCTCTCTCTGATGAAGCACAGCGACAAATGGCAATACAGAAAAAGGCTTTGGTTTTTACATCTATTTTATTCCTCGGCCTAAAGCCCGAGGCAATTCAAAAGACCGGGACAATCCACCATGCGGAAGGATATACAAATGTGTTAGATGAATTAGACAAAGCCAGCAGAGCGCTTCCTGCAAAAGAGAGCGAAGAATTGGTAAGTATTATTAATGAATTGGCGGAAATACCGACCGAAGTTGCTCCAGAAAAATCTAAAAATCTGTTTACAAAAGCTTTAGACCGGTTGAAGGATTTCCCCAAAACAATTGATAGCGAAGCGGAAAAATTAGTATCGAAAAAATTAATAATTGACGGTTGGAAGCAGTTACAAGGCGTATATGATGCTATAGATTGGGACAGAATTATTAAGTTAGGGAAAGATGCTTGGGATGCAGGTAAGCATTTTCTTGATAAAGTCAAACATTAATATGTAAATAAATTATTTAGAATTGCAAAAAAATGAGACAACTGAAAATATTATAAGCAAGCAAAGAAGCCAAATTCCCCACCATATTTTAAGTTTTTATAGAATTAAAAAACTACCGCCAATAAATTGCGGTAGTTTTTTAATTAATCAACCAATCTATCTTGCTGCAAGCCCATTTGCACCTGCAGGCAAGCCCATCATTGTTTGCACAAAAGATAAAGCGCCATTATTAGCTACTTCGTACACGCCTATAGAATTGCTACGAGCATTTAATATGTATAAAAATTTTGAGTTGCTACTAAGCGCTGCATCTATAGGTCCCATGCCTGTAGTAGCCGATATAGCTGTGTTTACACTTACGCTACCTGTATTTTTATTTACATCGAAAGTAGAAAGATTATTGCTTGCGGTATTTGTGGTGTAAGCATATTTTCCATTGCCTGTTAAAACTACCCAGCAAGCTGCACTTTGCCCTGCACCGTTTGGCCCATCAATTAAATTTATAGAACCATCGTTGCTTACACGATAGCTAGAGAGTGTACTTGCTCCCGCAGCACCACCGGCTGCTTCCGACACAAAAATATTTCCATTTTTGCCAGCATCAAAACCAAACGGGGTAGCATTGGCCGAAGTAGTAGAATGCATTATACCTGGTATTCCATGTTCGTTAACGGTGTAAGTAATAATTTTATTGGTAGCTTTTTCTGTAACCACTACTACTTTGCCGTTGTTTACAAAAGCTACTTCTGCAGCGCCAGATGCGTTAGAACTTAGTGGCCTTGTAGAATTAGCAATGGGCGTAAGCATATTATTGTTGCCCAATTTAAAACCAGAAATATTGCCCATGCCGCCAGCATTAAGCACAAACACAATATCATCGTGAAGTGTAATACTTACTGGGCGCATACCTCCAGAGCTTACAGTTGACCTTAGTATCAACCCATTGCCAGTTACTTTAAAAGATGAAATGCTATTGCTGCCAGCGTTTACTGCCAATAGTACATTATCATCATCATCGTCTTCTCCTAAAATAATAGCGTCTTGATTTCCCAAACCGCCACCAGTACCAGTACCACCAGTTGCATAAGAAGTGTTGAATGTAAGTTTACCATCGGAGGCTCTAGTGTAATCCAACACTGCATTTCCGCTCACTTGGTTGCTTAATGTATAAACATGTTTGCTTCCGCTATTGCGTTCAAATTCATTTCCCGAATTATTACTTCCAGCTTTTGGTGCAGTTGCATTTTCATCTGGCGTTATTGGGTTTATGGCTTTTTTGCAAGCTACTAAAGAAAATAATGACAAAGCAATTAAGGTTATTTTTTTAAGATGTTTCATAATCCTATATTTTGTTTTTTATTAAAAAATAATTTTTATGTTTTCATAGCATACGAATTGGTTTTTAATGTTAAGTTTTGCAATAAAATTTAAGTTGGGGCAATACAGTAGTACTCCGGTATTGCTCCGAAAAAATAATCGCAGATTGTTTTATAAAAAGAAAGGATATTTATTAGTCTTAAAGGGAATCTTTACCTTTTTTTTCTGATAAAGATTTCTATAATTGCAAGCAATTACTGTATCTACAATTAATGTTGCTTGTTCGTTTTCTTAAAAAAAATATTTTTTCAAACCCTTATACCAATTATTGCTGCAAACAAAAAAGCCACTCCATTGAGTGGCTTTACAAAAATCATTTTTATTATTTGCAAAAAAGCACAAAGTACGCCACCCATCAACAACATGGTAACAAACCAACAGCCAACATGAATGGCAACATATTTAAATCTCCTACGCTCAAACAAAGCTATGCTGCCAATGATTGGCAACGCAAAAAATAAAGCTGTCATCCTTCCATGCAAAGCGCCATGTCCAAAAGTTATAAATCGGCCACCATAAGTATAAAAAAAGTTTTTCATGTAAGCTGCCGCATCTGGTGAATTATCTCCTTGCATTGCAGAATAAAAACCAAATTGGTGTATTACAATCATCATCAATCCGGATGCAAGCATACAGCAAATAAATAACGAAATCTAAAAATTAAAGCCATGTGGCTTCCTTTTAGAGATTCATCAGTAATACCAATGGTTTGCATCCAAGCATTACCAAATACTTTTGGGTTGTGCCAAATAAATTCTACTAAAAGGGAAATGTGTCCTGCTACAAGAAGTAGCCAATACAAGGCGAGGAGACTCGAACGAAGGCGAGGGAAAATAGAGTTAATCGTAATATTTATATTCTAGTATCACCAAAGTCTTTAATACTTCATTTGATATGATTAGTTTAGTAGGGTTTCCATATTTGTCATTTTGAAGATATTCATAATTTGTTGTTTTATTTGATTTGTCAATTTTGTTGTTTTTTATATAGAATTTTATACGACTTAATGAATCAAATGAAAATTCTTGAAAATCATTTTGAGTGATATTACCTAAACTATCTAATCCTTTCACTTCTGTTTTGATTATTCTAAAAGAATCATTCAAAAACGTTTTTGTCTCATATTTTAGTTTTTTATTTGAATAAGTTAATTCTTTAAATTCTTTCTCGGAATTCCAAATTATTTTTCCTGAAAGTATCTTATTAAAATTATTGTCAATTACTGTAAACGCACTCTTTCTGAAATTTTTAAATTCGTAAATAATTCTTCCCATTTCTGTTACCATAGAATCTATATTTCCTTTTGAATTATAGTAATATGTTTTGGTTGAAAATAAGTTTGTGTCATTTTCAATTATATCACGCAAAGGAGATAGCGAATCAATGTATGCATAATCTTTTCTTACAATGGTTTTTACTTTTCCTTTATACCCATATTCCATAAGGTCTTTATGATTAGATTGCCCTTTGCAAGAAGCAAATAAAGTGATAATGTAAATGGTTGAATAGCGTATTTTCATAAGATAATTATTTTTTGCCGCACAGATTTGTTAACGGATGTTAGTTGAGCCTCAAATATGCACTTGTGAGGATTGTAGCGGTAAATTTAGCGGATTATTAATGAAGGCAAAAAAGAACTAAGATGTTTTCTTTTCTCCCATTTTAGGCAACCCAACCTTTGCTAGTTTTGCTTTGGCTGCATTTGCTTTCTTTACAAAAAATGGGTGTTTTTCGTAGTTTCCTACTTCCGTAGTAACTATTCCATCAAGCCTTTTATAACTTGTAGATGCAATGGGTCTTACAATTTTTGTGTCAACAATCATCATTTTTTTTTTATTAAACAAAAACATCCTTTATAATTTGCCCAAAGATTGCCAACACACATTAGCTGTGCCTCAAATCTGTGCTTGTGGGGGGATATTTACTTTAAGGCTATTTTCGAAATGGGATGAATTTCCCATGATGTCTTAGGTCTGAATCCTTTTGGACCAACAGTACCTCCTTTGTGATCAATATCAAAAAAAAGTGACCCCTCGATTGTAACAGGGATTGGATTGGTGGAAAATACAGCATAATTTGAACCACAAAGATCAACGAAGTTTTTTTCAAAGAAATTTCTTACTTTTTGTATGGCTTTTTTTGTGGAAACATTGCCTGACTTTGGGACACCTGATATTTCGACATTTAAAAAAGTAGCAAGGTTCTTTACTTTATTATCTCCAATAATAACGTGATAATCATTATCCCCTTCCTTCTTCATTGCATATAAGAAAATATTATTTGTTAGTCGTGCATTTATTTTTTCATCTACAACCCTAAGGCTTCTTCTATTCACTTTATTTTCCATTTCACTGTCTTTTGTAAGAAAGCTTATTAAACTGGTTATAGAAGTAAATGATTTAAACTTAACACCATTTACAAAGCTTGTTTTTGCTTTGGCTCTATCCTTTCCCGAAAACAAATCTTCACCACATTTTGATGATTCAATCATAGATGTTTCATTATGGTCTGAAACAAAGCTCACAGGATAAATTTTTCCATTTGGAGCTTTATAGAAAGCAGGTTTGGTTCTATTTGTTTTAAGCCCAGTTATAGTATCATGTCTATTTTGACCATAACTAAAAAAATGGACGCAACATGAAAATAAAAATAATAGCAATGTTGGTTTAAGCATAATTAAACATTTAAATTAAATGCAATATAAATATAATATTTTTAATATATGGTATTTTTATAAATATTTTCTATTAACCTTAATTACCCTGTAAATTTATAATTTGGCATCGGTTAAAGTCTGCTGTAATTAATTTTTTGTGATGATAGAAAAAAAGGGAAAAATAAATACTAGTGGTTTAGATGACTTTAATATGCTTAACAAAATTAGTAAAGCAAAAGAATTTTACTCAAATTCAATACTCAATAATTCTTTAAGGTACTTCCAATACTTCAGTTCAATCAAAGTAGAAAAGGGAAGGTTAGTAATGCAACAGTAGTTTTAAAACAATCTGAATTACCAACCAATCCTTTTAATAGTGAATCATTAAATAGATAACCTCTTATAACTTTTTTTAGAAGTGGATAGAGAACGGAACTACAAATATTGTATTCATTGTTGGTGCAAAGGTTAAATTGTGGTTTGCCTTTATCGGTATTATACCGTTAATAAATTTGGTTAGTCCAATGCATGTATCATACACCTCTGCTAGGAGTAGCGCTAATACAACGCAAACTAATTTTCATTGTTAGTTTTACAACTACCATAAATGCTGCGAAGGTTTTGATATTGTTTTTAGTAATGGCACTTTTATACCTTGCCCCACAGAAACCCTGCCGCACTTTGCTCTGCTGCATTTCTGCGGTAGGAGTGGGCGCATTAAATCTGCGGTGTGCCAAGAAGTAAAGAGTAATCTTTACGAACTATAAATAAGATGAGAGTAGGTCTCTCGTATATGATGTTGAGGCATCATTTACAA
>JAYSWO010000536.1:0-2757 GCA_043717975.1 Ferruginibacter sp.
TGCCGTAGGTAAATTTTGGATTTGGATTTCCAATCTCTTGTACATCTTTATCATCTATTTTCTTATCCCCATTAAGATCTTTAAATCGAATATCACCAAGCCACTGTTGCCCAGGCCCCACAGGCAACCCCCAATCAGTTCCATTATTAAGTTCGCTCATATTGGTAAACAATCCATCTGTTACATAACCATAAAAAGAACCCACAGCATATCCTTGTCTAGATAAACTTACTAAGTTAAGCGTACCATATTCATTGTATTCTCCTTTTAATACTGCGTTAGGAGAATTGAGTCTGTCAAGAATATTTTTATAATGACTAAACACTAAATTGGTTTTCCAGTTCACATTTTTACTTTGAATATTGTAACTGGTTACACTAATGTCAAGACCAGTATTGGTCATTTGCCCATCATTAATGTAAGGTGCTTGGTAATCTAAATATTGTGTACCAATACCCGAAAAAGCTCCATACTGTCCTTGTAAAAGCATCCTTGTAGTAACTTTCTTGTAAACATCTACCGACACATCAATTTTTCTTTTAAGTATGGTAAAATCTATCCCTGCATTGGTAGTGCGAACAGCTTCCCAAGATGAATTAGGATTACTAACATTGCCAGGTAAACTACCATTACCAAAAGGAGAGGCAGCAAAAATAGAAATATTAGCAGTATATGTGTTCGCATTAATACCTTGTCCTCCTATATCTCCCACACCAAATCTCAATTTTAGGTAATTTATTAATTTTATATCTTTTAGGAAATTTTCATTACTCATGGTCCATGAAGCTGAAACACCCGGAAAATATCCCCACCTATTATTAGGTCCGAAATTTGATGAACCATCAGCACGTAAAGTACCATTAATGGCATACTTATTATCGTAAGTATAACCCACTCTACCAAAATAAGATTCAATTTTATTTTCACCTGCACCAGCCCCAATTTGTTCTCCAGAACCATTACCACCTGCACCTGCTGCTAAAGATGGTAAATTATTTACAAGATTATCTCTATTGGCTTGTATGTAATCGTATCTACTAGCCTGCGCTTCGTGCCCAGCAGTAGCATTAATAGCATGTTTACCAACATTTTTATAATAGCTTAGGTAGGTTTTGAATGAATAATAAAGGCCGTTATTTCTTTCTTCACTTAAGCGAGATGGATTTATGACAACTTGATTATTGGTTGAGTTTATTAAAAAAGGTTGAAAAGCTTTTCTGCTACCCAAATTAAAATCAAAGTTAAATTCATTCCTTAGTGTTAGTCCTTTTATAATATCTATATCTGTGTAAATATTTCCAAAAGCTTTTGTTGTAACATTTCTTACATCTCTTAAGCTAGCTACTGCTACCGGATTATTGGGATTGCCAAATTGTGCATTACCTATTGGCGTTTGCGTAAGGTATCCACCATTGATATCTTTTACAGGAGCAGCAGGGCTGTTAAACAATACCACACTAGTTACTGCATCAAATCCATCTGTTAAACCAATCTTTTGATTGCTTCTAGATAAATTAGCGCTAACGCCTGCCTTCAACCAAGTTCTTACCTGCTGATCTATGCTCATTCTTACATTATAGCGCTTAAATTTTGTTTCTATTAACGTACCTATTTGGTTGAAATATCCACCTGAAAAAAAGTAGGTGGTTTTATCTGAACCACCAGAGAAAGATAGTTGATGACTTTGAATACCTCCTCGTTGGTAAATTTCATCTTGCCAATCTGTACCAGTTCCTAATTTAGAAGGATCCCTAAATTCTCCTACACTATCAAGCCCACTACCCGGTACTGCTCTCACTTCGCTAACCAACGAATTAAGATAAGTGGCATTTTGTTGTAAATTCATTACGTTTAATTTCTTTGGTATTTCTTGCCAAGAAAAATAAGTATCGTAGGTTATTTTGCCTTGCCCAGCTTTTCCCTTTTTAGTTGTAACTAAAACTACCCCATTTGCTCCCCGTGCACCATATATAGCTTGAGCAGATGCATCTTTTAAAATATCAATGCTTAATACATCTGACGGATTTAGAAGTGCAAGCGGGCTTTGTACAGTAGTGCCAGAACCGCCTCCCAAAACATTTTGTTGTAGAGAATTATTGTCAGCAATTATCTGTACCCCGTCTATCACATATAATGGTTCATTTCCATTTACAGAAGTTATACCTCTTACCCTTACAGAAACACCTCCGCCTGGTTGCCCTCCATTGTTGGTAACAGTCACACCCGCCACTTTACCTTGTAAGGCTTGGTCGATACCAGCTACAGGTAAGTTTTTTATATCTTTTTCTGAAACGGAAGATATTGAAGACGTTACATCTGCTCTTTTTTTAGTTCCATAACCCACTACAACTACTTCACTTAATTTTGAATCTGCATCTTTTAAAGAAATATTTACTGTTGATTTTCCTTCTACATCTACATCAATAGAGCGCATACCCACATAAGATACTACCAAAGAATTTGTAGCTGTAGGTACTTTAATTACAAAATTTCCATTTGCATCAGATACGGAGCTACTTTTTTTCAGCTTTTTTACAGAAACAGTAGCCCCTTGTAATGGAATTGATTTGGCATCTGTAATAGTTCCTGTTATAATTTTATCCTGCGCTACTGCAGAAGAAAAATAAAACAAAGAAATCAGCAGTAGTGCTGTCCATTGGAGAAAAGTTTTTTTCATGTTTAGTTTGTTTTAAGTCAAAAAATTTTTGAATTAGTTGCAAACATTTCATTAAGATTTACTGATTTTTTTTGCAAGCA
>JAYSWO010000537.1:0-2757 GCA_043717975.1 Ferruginibacter sp.
AGATTTCGCTTGCGTTATTTTGGTTAACGCTTCCGTACGAAGCATTACATGGCTGCTATTTAAAAGCTGGTAATTTTTTTTATTTTTAAAAGAAGATGGGAAATAAAAAATATCTAATGCGCCAGTAATATTTTCTAAAGAATTGTGAAAGTAAGCAGCTTCTTCTGCATCTCTTAAAATAACGAGATGGTTAATATTTGTTGTGGCCTCGTGCGCATGTACAGCTGCAAGAATAAATTGAGATGCACTTCCGTTAAGACCTTTTAGATGCAGATACAGTGGTTTAGGCAATACAATCCCCTCCGCAATTTTATTTATGCGGTTATCATTTTTGTACATACTCATCAACACATCTGCATTCATATTCCGTAGCAAAGATAAAGGCAAATTTGCAAATGAGACCATTTACAAATTTGCAAAATTTAGGGTAGTAGAATTTATAGAATAATTTCAGCAAATTTGAATATTAAAAGCATTTTATGAACCCACAAGTAATTCAAGATAAAATGGAAAAAATGCTGGCGTTTTTATTTCAATGGAAGATTGGAATTTGATAGAAAGCACATATCCGGATATCAATAACCTTAGTAAAAAATTACCGCAATGGCAAAAAGACATTATTGATACCAGACTTGATGCTATTGCAAAAGACCCACAAAGATTAAAGCCAATTGAAAATCTTTTTGAAGCAATGAGTAAAGAATTATAAATGGCTTATTCATTATTTTATTTTGACGAAGTAGAAATGGATATCAAAGAAGCTAGACTTTGGTATAAATCAACAAGCGAAAAATTAGAAAAAAGATTTGTGGAAGCCATTGAAAAAAGCATTCTAAAATTGCTCGAATGGCCTAAGGCTTATGCTATTCGTTTTAAAAATATTCGTATTGCTCATCTTCCAATTTTTCCATACGGCCATCCACTTTTATATTGATGATGTTGAAAATAGAATTGTAATAATTGCCATTGCGTATGGGAGAAGGCATCCTGATGTTGCAAAGAAACGGGTATAATAAAATCAAAATGGTTTATAAGTAGGTTAGAGAATAATAATATTGCTATCCATCATTATTTCTGTAAAAACCTTAACTTACATAAAACTTACCATATGCTACAACCTTGGCGCACCGCAACTGTTATTCGTATAGAACAACAAACGTATAATACTCGTCGCTTTTTTATTCAGATGCCAGAAAATGAGGCGTTTGATTTTAAACCTGGGCAATTTGTAACCATGGATTTGCCCATTGATGAAAAACCAGCAAGAAGATTGCGTAGCTACTCAATAGCAAGTTGTCCAAATGGTACCAACGTTTTTGAGTTATGTATTGTGCTTTTGGAAGGTGGTGCAGGTACAACTTATTTGTTTAATGAAATAAAAGAAGGCTCTCAAATTACGCTACGTGGGCCTGTGGGTGTGTTCACTTTACATGAACATACACTAGAGAATGATTTGTATTTAATTTGTACAGGTACTGGTATTGCCCCTTTTAGAAGTATGGCACATCATATTAAATTGCTAAGCCTCTCGCATAAAAATATTTACCTCATTTTTGGATGCCGTACAAAAGCAGACTTACTGTATTTTGAAGAACTAAAAGAGCTAAGCGATAATATGCCAGGCTTTCATTACATACCCACACTAAGCCGTGAGCAATGGGATGGTGCTAATGGCTACGTGCATGCTGTGTATGAAAATATTCTAAAAACCAATGCCAACCCATGTGCTCATTTTATGCTTTGCGGTTGGAAAGCTATGATAGATGAAGCGAAAATAAGAATTGTAGAAATGGGCTATGATAAAAAGGCTGTTCATTCGGAGCTGTATGGCTAATACGAATACTATATTGGTATATACTAATTGCTGTAATAAATAATATTTATAAAAATTAGTAAAGACGAATCAATTCAGAAATCATGGAAATAAAAAAATTGTACACGAAGTAAGCAATGCCAATTTGCTTTGCAAAAATAATTTTTTATAAAAAAGTAGTTAGTGAAATAACTTTCACTAACTACTTTCAACACATATAAAAATATTTTCGGCTAGCTATTCTACAAAAACTAAAATTATTATTTAAGCAACTATTGCACGATACTTTTCTCTATTGAAATAAATACCTACAATATTTATAATGAGCAATGCTACACCAATACCTGGCTGCTTTGCAATAAATACCTCAAAGCATAAAATGTTTACCACTATTGGCAAAATAAGCAATAAGCCCAATGCCCTTGTTTTTGGAAAAATTAATAATACGCCAATAGCTACTTCCAATATTTTAATAAATGTCATGTAGCCAGAGCCACCAAAGAGTGTCATAAAAGAAAGTTGGTCGCCTGTCATTTCAGGGGTAGGCATTAACTTTAAAAAATACATTACACCAAATGCTACAAATACAAATGCTAATAAATAAGCAGGGATGTGTTTTGCTATTTTCATGGTTTTTATGTTAAAAGTAAAAAAATATTAATTACTGTTGTTGGTGAGTTGCCTAAAAATATCTTCTAAACTATTAGATGATTCACTTTGTAGTGAAACAATATTTAAATTTTTAGCTAAAGTTATTTCAAGCAATTGTCTTTTTAAATTATCTGAGTTATCGGTTTTAAATGCCCAAGTATTAGCATTTATTTGTTTTATATTTTGGATATCATCAAAAATATCTGCTTGTACAATTTCTTTTATCTCTAATCGTAATTCTGCGAAATGTTTGTTGCCCAACAAGTTTTTCAAACTATCATCTGCTACAATAT
>JAYSWO010000538.1:0-18254 GCA_043717975.1 Ferruginibacter sp.
ATATGACAATAGAGCCTCAAAAGGCAATGACAGATGGTATTGTAAGCAATTTACTTTTAGCCGCTTGTTGTTTATTGGTGTTAAATAACATGCGCTACTATTTGCCAAAGCGTGAAAAATATTTGTATGTATTGATCATTAGCATTGCCCTCACTGCACTTTGGCTATTGTTAGTAAGGGGTTGCTTGGTTGCTATCTATAAAAGTGATGTTTCTTATGTAGATTGGCTAAAACATAGCACAACCATTCGTTTTTGTTACGGGTTTTTAATGATAGGATGCATAACCATGTTTAGTTTACTATGGTTTACACAGAAGGCACAAAAAGAAGATATAAATAGAAGAGCAGATACTGAGCGAATGGCAAAAGATGCAGAACTACATAAATTAAGACAACAGTTGCAACCTCACTTCTTATTTAATAGTTTAAATTCCATCAGTGCACTTACTGGTAGTGAGCCCGAAAAGGCAAGGCATATGATACAACAACTGTCAGACCTGTTGAGGGGTACTTTAAAAAATGAAGAACTATTATGGACAACTTTTGAAGAAGAACTTAATTATGTAAAATTATATCTTGATATTGAAAAAGTTCGTTTTGGACATCGCTTACAAACAGTAATAGAATATGATGAGACACTGTTGCAAATGAAATTACCTTCTATGTTGTTACAACCATTGGTAGAAAATGCCATAAAATTTGGATTGTATGATACACTTGGCGAAGTAACGATTTTAATAGCTGCAAATGTTAATAACAATATGCTGCGGGTAAAAATTGAGAATCCTTTTGATGAAACAACGTCATCACCGATAAAGGGTACAGGGTTTGGATTATCTTCCATAAAACGGCGTTTGTATTTATTGTTTGGAAGACAAGATTTGCTAGAAACAATACAAGAACAACAAAAATTTATAACAATTATAACCATACCACAACTGGTAAATAATGAAAGCAATAATAATTGATGATGAACCTTTGGCAAAAATTATTGTAAAAGAGTATTTACAAGCGTATCCTCATATTACAGTAGTACAAGAATGCATCGATGGTTTTGAAGGAATGAAGGCCATACAAGAACACAAGCCAGATCTTATTTTTTTAGATATACAAATGCCGAAAATTACGGGCTTTGAAATGCTGGAATTAATAGATGAACCACCTCTTGTTATCTTTACTACTGCCTTTGAAGCGTATGCTATTAAAGCTTTTGATGCACATGCAGCTGATTATTTATTAAAACCATTTAGCAAGGAGCGTTTTGATAAAGCCATACAAAAATTAGTACAACAAAAAAATAATATAGCCAAAGATGTGGCAAATACTGCTTTGCAAACTCCCTTGCCAAGTAATAGAATTGTTGTTAAGGATAATGGTAAAATAAAAATTATTCCATTTGCACAAGTACAGTATTTAGAAGCGGCTGATGATTATGTAAAAATTCATACTGCGGAGGGTGTGTTTTTAAAAAAGCAAACAATGCAATTTTTTGAGAATAGTTTGTCAACTGCAGAATTTATTAGAGTACATCGCTCATATATCATACATGCACAACTCATAAGCCGAATAGACTTACATGAAAAGGATGGTTACCTTGTGTTGCTTACAACTGGGCTACGATTGCCAGTAAGTAAAAATGGTTACGCTAAATTAAAAAATGCATTGGGGATATAAATTAATTTTCTCTTCTATTGTATAGTTGAAAAAAAGTAGTTTATCTATCAACCGAATTATCTAATTTAAAAATTCGAACTCAATACTTCATATAATTTTTCAACCTCTATTGGCTTGCGCAGAAAGCCATTAAAATATTTTCTATAATCCGCTTGCATATTGGCAGTAATATCTGCTGTCAATGCAAAAATCACCGTTTGGTTATTTATGTTGTTTTCTTCTCTAATTTCTATTGTAACTTCATAGCCATTTTTTTCTGGCATATGTATATCCATTAAAATAACATCATATTTTTTTTCATTTGATTTTTCTAAAGCCTCTATACCATCTTTAGCCCAATCTGCTGCTATCCCCCATTTGGATAATAATTTTTTTGCTACCAACATATTTACTTTATTATCTTCTGCTACCAACACCCTTAGGTCTTTTAATTGGAGTTCATTTCTTTTGGTATTTACGGGTATTGGTTGGTCATGGTGTTTTAATAATAAATCAAATGAAAAAGTAGTTCCTTTATGTAATTTTGTTTCTATTTTAATATCACTACCGTATAATTCAACCAGTTTTTTTACGATAGCAAGCCCTAGCCCAGTGCCTACATGCTTTTTAGAAAGAAATAATTTTGGTTGAGAAAAAGAATCAAATATCTCTACTAAAAAATCATCAGGAATTCCTATTCCTGTGTCTAATACCTGAAATTCTAGCTTTGCTCCTTGTTTTGTATCTTCTATTTTTTTTACTATTAACTCTACGTGTCCATTTTCTGTAAACTTAATGGCGTTTCCAATAAGATTATTAAGAATTTGGGTTAGTTTTATTTTATCTAATTCGTAGTAAGTGTCTAAATTTTCGTCAATAACTAAATGCAAGGATAAACCTTTTTCTTTTGCTAAACTATCGTATGTGTTTATAATATTATGTAACAATAATTTTATATCTGCAGGGTGAAACTCCAATTCCATTTTGCCTGCTTCTAGTTTACTAAAATCAAGTACATCATTTATTAATAATAGCAAATTGTTAGATGAAAATTGCAGTGCATCTAATAGTTGTTGGTCTTCGGGGTCTGCTCTTTCTTTTAATAATTTGGGAATGGTAATAACAGCGTTAAGAGGTGTTCTTATCTCGTGACTCATATTCGATAAAAAATCTTGCCTTACTTTCACTGCAGATTCTGCCCTGTTATTTTTTTCTATCATTTCAAGCTTTTCCAACTGCGCTTTATCTTCTGCTGCTTTTGCCTGCATGATGTGAATCATATTATAGCTGTTCACAATTTGGTGGGTATGGTCTTGTACATGGGCGCCTAAGTCTTCGTGGTATTGCTCTAAAAAGTACATGGCCTCGTTGGTATTATTTTGCCTTTTTAAAATATGGTATAAAGAGTTACATGATGTAGTTCTCACCATTCTTATATTATGTTGTTCACTCCAATGAAAAGCTTTTAAGAAAAATTCTTTCGCTTTTTCGTATTGTTTTTGCTGCTCAAATAATACACCCATTTTTTGATATGCCAAACCCAATCCAAGTTTCTCCCCCATTTCTATGTGAATATTTATGGAGTTGATGAAATCATTTTCAGCATGCGAATAATCTTTGGTAAATGTATAAATTTTACCACGACCATAATATGCAAATGCCAACCCCCTTATGTCATCGGTTTTCTGTTTAATTGAAATTGATTTTTCAATAAGCATGGTAGCTTTTTCTATATTGCCTTGGTTTAAATAAAGACCCGATAATGGATTGTAGGCATTTGTTTTCATATTGATATCTCCAATTACATTAGCGGCTTGTATTGCTAGTTCGTAGGATTGTATAGCATTCTCTTCATCTCCAAAATATTCGTATATGGTGCCTAATGCTTTGTATGCTTTGGCTTGGTATAAATAATCGCTGTGTTTGCGAAAAACTGCAATACACTCTACTAAATACTTTAACCCAAGTTGAAGGTTATCTGTTTTATAATAAATGCTAGCTAAGGTAAATTTTGCCTCAGCCAATGCAAGTTCATTATCTAATTTTTCATATAAAATGATAGCATCATTTACCAAAGGAAAAGATTGATTGTATTCACCATTAATCATCATATAAAATGATAATTTGGTAAGGCTTTTTGCTACAAGTAATTGTATATTGTTTTTTGAGCTACTTTCTAGTGCTTTTTTTGCAAGTGCAACACTTTCTTTCGGGTTTTTTACTCTAATAGCATCAGCTTTTTCCAATAAGGAAATAATTTGCTTTTCTATTTCGAATAAATGAGTGTTCATAGTTTTAAAGGATATTCTGGTATATCGTTAGCAATATAATAAAGAAAACTTACTGTATTTTTAAATTTGACAATGGTATGACTCAATTAAAATATCAAACGTTTGCAGTATTTTATATTTAAAAATTTGCAATAAGTTCATAATTTTTTTTAATATGTAGGAAAAATAATTTTTAAAGTTTAACCATTAATAAACGTATAAGAAAGCATATTATTGCAAAGAGTAAATAAGTGCTTTACAAAAAATATTGTAAATATTGGGTTCTTAGAAGATTACTACCTATTTAAACTTTACTAAATATGTAACGAAATGAAAAAAGCATGATTCATCATGCTTTTTTGAAAGAAAATCTAATGTTTAAACCATTTATTAGTTAAACCATCTTCTCATAGAGGTGGTAGTACGTTGATTTTTTCTAGAATTCCATAAATCTACCGAGCCAAATGCACGGTTGCTAGCTGATGTTGTAATAACATTTTTTGCAAGTGTTTCTTTTGTTTCTCTTGTAAGTTCTTTCATCTGTTCTTTGTTCATGGGTATAACATCGCCCATTGTTTCTTGTTTCATATGTCTGTGTTTATTTTACTGAGTAATAATCCATCGAAGTCTAACCGAAAGCAGAGCAGGGATAAATGCAATATATAGAGTTGTAAATAGGGCAGTATTGCACCTTAAAAGTCATGATTGCGGCGCAAATATAGTATGAAAAGCTTACTCAGTCAATATAACCTATGTTAGGCTAATGTTAAAGGATTGTATTATTTATAAATATACTGATGAAAAGATTTCAAAATATAGGGATGAATGGAAAATTATTAACCATAATTAATAAAATGATATTTCTCTACAAGTACAAAATACGGCACTCTAAAAACCAATTTTTTTAGTTATGATAGTAACGATTGTATTTTTATAGAAGATTATACATGTGATTTGTAAAATATTATATCATTTTCTTAAAAATTAAGCAACTATTTTATTTTTTTTACCGATTATCAATTACCTTCAATAATCAATCAACAATTTAAAAATAACAGTTATGAAAATTATCGACTTAAGAGTTCTTTTAGTATTGGTTTTATTTGCAACATCTTGCAAAAAAGATACTATTGCTACACCTCCAGCCGCAGGCGAGACTACTAGTCTAGGTTTTAAGGCCACCATTAATGGCGCAAATGAAGTTCCTGCAAATGCATCAAAAGCTACTGGTTTTGCTAATGCTACTTTTGATAAGATTAATAAAATTTTATCACTTTCAGTAATTTATACAGGTATAACTCCACTAGCTATGCACATCCATAAAGCACCTGCTGGAGTTAATGGACCTGTTATTATCGATCTTTCTACACCCGGCTCACCATTCCCTGCACATGTACAACTTAATAGAAAGCTTACAGCTGGTCAAGAAGATAGCCTGATCAGAAATTTGCTTTACGTGAATATTCATTCTGCTGCATTTCCTGGTGGTGAAATTAGAGGCCAACTTATTAGATAATATTTAAAATAATCAATTTAAAAACCGTTCAAAATTTTTGAACGGTTTTTTGTTGTCATCTATTCAATACCGGTAAAATAATCTTACTAGCGTTTAGCTTATCATGAAAAATCTTTATGGTAGCTTTTATAAAATCTTTCTCATCTGCATTTGGTATGCGTATAAATTTTTGTGGATTTCTATCTACTAGCGGAAACCAACTACTTTGTATCTGTATCATTATTTTATGCCCTTTTTTAAATGTGTGGCATACATCGGGGATATCGAATTTTACATTGGTAATTTTATTTGGAACAAATGCTGTAGGGCTGGTAAAGTTTTCTCTAAACTTTCCACGCATTACCTCTGCTCTTACAAGCCTTTGCATACCTGCCATTACCGTAGTTTTTGGTATAAAAGACGGCGCTATTTCATTTTCTGGCAATACATCTATAATTTTTACAATAAAATCTGCGTCAGTACTAGAAATGGCTACCTGTAAGTCAGCTGTAATATTTCCTGAAAGGGTTATATCTTCTGTTAATGCATCTGTTTCAAAAAAGATGACATCTTTTCTTTCGGAAGCAAAACGCTGGTCTTCTGCCATGTAACCATTGTTTCGTTGGCCTTGTACTGCTTTTGTGTAAGGCACAGGGTTTGCAGGATCACTAATATATTCAGCAAAACTATTGGAGCTGTTGGGTTTGTTTTGCGACAATTTTTTATTTTCATTAAGATAAAAAGCGGTGGGTTTACTTTGAGTTGGTGGCCAAGTAGCATAAGATTTCCATTGATTGCTACCTGTTTCAAAAACAGTAGCTTCTGCAGCATTAAAAATGCCTTTGTCTTTTAAGTAAAAATTAAAAAAAGTAGTTTCTAAACTATCTTGATAATATTTTGATGTATTGCTACCAAAATCATGCGAAGTAAATTTGCTCCAATTACCACCAGCCCATGCACCGTGTGTCCAAGGCCCCATTACCAGATGGTTTTTATTTAGAGGGTTTTGCTTTTCTATGGCTTTATAAGTGTTTAATGCGCCAAACAAATCTTCGGCATCAAACCAGCCACCAACTACCATTACGGCTGGTTGTATATTGGTTAAATGTGTACGAATATTTCTTGCTTGCCAATAATTATCATAGGTATCATGTTGCAAATATTCATCCCAAATATAGCTTTTCCGATTATAGTATTTTTCTGATTGTGTATTTTTAATAGGACCAAGTTCTAAAAAAAATGTATAGGCATCTTTTGTTTTATATTCAAAAATTTGGCTGCCATAATCTTCCACTGGGCCTTTTCTTTCTTTGCCAAAATAATTCATAAAATTAAAATTGTCCATCAAAAAAAAAGCGCCATTGTGGTTGGCATCATCGCCCATAAACTCGTCAGTAACTGGTGCTTGTGGGCTCACCGCTTTTATTGCGGGATGCGCATTTGGTAAAGATGCTGTAGCATAAAAGCCAGGGTAAGATATGCCATACAAGCCCGCACGACCATTGTTATTTTTAATATTTTTTACCAACCAGTCTATTGCATCATAGGTATCGCTACTTTCATCTACATCTTTGTTGGTTTTCTTATTGGCAATGTGTGGGGTTACTTCAAGGTTCACCCCTTCGCTCATGTAACGCCCACGTACATCTTGATATACAAAAATATATTTTTCGGTCATTAAATTTTTGTTTGGGCCAATCCTGCTTGTATAAGTGGTATCTCCATATGGGCCTGCAGAGTAGGGGGTACGTTCAATCAAAAAAGGATATTTTTCTGATTCATCTTTTGGAATGTAAATGATGGTTTTTAATTTTATACCATCCCTCATTACTATATTGGTATCTATTTTTGTATAATTTTCTTTTACAAAATTTGCTTTTGGTTGGGCAAAAGATGATGAATATAAAAGAATGCTTGCTACAAGAAGTATTTGCTTCATATTATTTCTTTAGAATTGGCAAAGTAAATTTTGTTTGTTTTGTGAAGCCATGATAAATTCTAATATTTGACTTAATATAATCTTTCTCCTCTGCCTTATAAATATTTAAAAATTGCTGAGGATTGCGATCAGCAAGTGGAAACCAACTGCTTTGTATTTGTATCATAATGCGATGTCCTTTTTTAAATGTATGTGCAATATCTGGCAACGCATATTTTACATTGGTAATTTTATTGGGTACAAATGGCTCTGGTTTTTCAAAACTGTTTCTATATTTACCTCTCATAATTTCGCCACGTACCAGCATTTCATAACCACCCATGGGGTATTCTTTTCCATTTCCTTTTGTACCACCTGGGTATGTAAAATCATCTGGAAAAACATCTATTATTTTTACCACAAAATCCGCATCGGTAGTAGAAATAGAGGCGGCAATGTCTGCAATGACAGCTCCAGCAACGGTTACATCGTTTTCTAAAACAGTTGTTTTAAAGGTTAATACATCTGGTCTGCGTTCTGCAAAGCGTTGGTCATCCGTCATGTACTCACGGGTACGCCTGTTGTGCACATCTTCTGTGTAAGGTACAGGGTGGGCGGGGTCGCTTACATATTCAAAAAAACCTACTTTACTATTAGTTGTACCAAAAACCAAATTCCCATTACTACTAATTACTAATTCCTTTTCTTCCACTTCCACCGGTGGCCATTGTTTCAATTTCTTCCACTCATTTTGTCCTGTAAAAAAAATATTCGCTTCCGCAATATCAGCTACCGTTCCTTTTCCTTTTAAATGGTAGTTAAAAAATGGCACTTCAATATTTGTTTGATAATATTCTGATGTATTGCTGCCAAATCTTGCATTCCCTAAAAAACTACCTTCATTGCTCCATTGCCCATGGTACCAAGGCCCCATGACAATACTTGAGTTAGTATTAGGACTTTGTTTTTCACAAGCCTTATAGGCATTCCATGCGCCCCAGCAATCTTCTGCATCAAACAAACCGCCTACCCAAAGCATAGCAGGTTTTACATTGTATAATCCATTGCGTGCATTGCGTGCTTGCCACCAAGCATCGTAGTTAGGATGCTCCATCATTTGGTGCCAAAATTTGATGCTATCGCCAATTATCCTTGCCAAGTTTTTTGGAGTGCCATTTTCTAAATAAAATTTATAATTATCCTTTACCGTAAAATTGTATCCTGTGCCATATCCTTGTGTTGGCTTTGGGTGTGGCTTGCCAAAGGTTGAATAAAACCCAAACCCATCCATGGCAAAAAAAGCACCGTTGTGGTGAAAATCATCACCAATAAACCAATCGGTTACAGGAGCTTGAGGCGATACCGCTTTTAATGCAGGGTGCCCACTCAGTGCAGCTTCTGTGCTGTAAAAGCCGGGGTAGGAAGTGCCAAGTATCCCAACATTTCCATTGTTATTTTCTATATTTTTTACCAGCCATTCTAGCGCATCGTAAGTATCACTCGCTTCATCTATTTCGTTTCCCTTTTTATTTTTATTAAATGGCCGTACATCTTCAAACTCGCCTTCGCTCATATAGCGCCCACGCACATCTTGAAAAACAAAAATATAATTTTCTTTAACATAGGCAGCTTTATAACCGCCCCAAATTCCTGCGTATTTATCTTCTCCATAAGGTGAGCAAGAGTATGGTGTTCTTGTCATTAAAAATGCATGCTTTTCTGTATTGTCTTTTGGTGTATAAATGGCAGTAAACAATTTTACACCATCTCGCATGGGGATGTACACTTCTTTTTTAGTGTAATGTTCTTTAAAGTATGTTTCATTTATTTCTTGTGCAATGGTGCAAAAAGAAATGCTTAAAAAAGCAATAAAAGATAGTATTTTGCGCATGAGTTTATATTTTTATGTTCAAATTTAACAAAAACAAAATGGCTTTCCTATGAATAATGATGAAAGGTTGGTAGAAAGATTTTTTACCGCATTTAAAAAATTTGATGCAGATGCTATGAATGCCTGCTATAGCGAGGATATTGCGTTTTACGACCCTATGTTTGAACTCCTAAGAGGAAGTGAAGTAAGGGCTATGTGGCAAATGTTGAGCAAGGGTGCAAAAGAATTTTCATTAGAATTTGATAGCATAAAAGATATAGGAGATGGTTATTATACTTGCAATTGGCAGGCATCATATAATTTTTCTAAAACAGGTAGGCGGGTAGTAAACAATGGAAAAGCCCATATGAAAATTGAAAACGGATTAATTATAGAACACAGTGATGGATGGAGTTTGGCAAAATGGAGCGCACAAGCCATGGGTTTTTCTGGATGGCTATTGGGCTGGGCCGGTTTTTATAGACGAAAATTAAAGAATGGAGCTAAAAGGAATTTGTTGAATTTTATTCAAAATAGCAAAGCATAGTTAAACTACACCCACTTTTTCCTATGTGCAATATTAATAACCTGTGCTCGGCTATTTACATGCAGCTTATCATAAATATGGCTTACATGTTTGCGCACAGTCATAGGGCTTATAAACAATGCTTCGCCAATGCACTTATAATTTTTACCACTCACCAATTCTTTTAGTACATCCATTTCTCTATTGCTTTGTCCTGCATTTTTTTCCTTTACAGACGGTTATTATTTTAAAACCGCACACACTAGTATTTCATTATCAGGCTTTATAAGTTTAACAATTACCTCTATCAATCCCATACAGAGCCAATCAATAACGGGGCCGCCAGGGTTTCAAGCCTTGCCCACAAGTGGTTATACTACCAAAAAAGCTACTTGTGTTTATTAGCCTAATACGCTTAAATGAAATGATACACCAGTAAAAAAATAGTTTTATTCGGTATTAAATTTTTTGTATTAGCTCCTAATTTAGTAGCTACACCTAGTACTGGAGAAATAATTTTTTAGAATTTTAGGTTGCAATGTCTCCGTAAAATATTTTAACAAAAAATGTTCATAAATTATAGCGGTGGGTGGAACAGCTACAGCGACGGAGGATTTAATGGTGGGTGCCCCATTTACCATTACAAAAATTAAATTAAATGAAAGTAATATTTCTATTACACTAGTTAAAATATTATTTTGCACCTATTGAAACACTTCTGCAAAATATTTATCATGTTGATGCTCCCATGTACCATGGCCTCTTTTGCACAAAAGATATCATTGGGCAATATTTCAGGTAGTATTTTTCAGTCAGAAAATAAGCCATTGCCAAATGCATCTGTGGAGTTATGTGTTACAAATACCGTGAATACCTGTTTTACTATCTTATCTGCCAAAGATGGCTCTTTTGAATTTGATTCGCTTACTGCAAATTATTATACCATAAAAATTTCGAGCATTGGCTTTGCCACTAAAAGAATTGATAGTATTTATTTGAGAGAAGAGCGAATGGAATTTAACCTAAACGATATTATACTTTCCAATAAAGCCATTACAGAAACAGAAGTTATTGTGTATGCAGAGCGCCCATTAATAGTAAATAAAGATGGTAAAATAATATATAATGTTGGGGAAACTGCGGCGGCAAATTCTAGCAATGTAAATGAGTTGTTGCAAAAAACACCCTTGGTTACCATAGATGCAGAAGGTAAAATTTTATTGAAAGGAAAAGAAGTAAAAATTTTAATAGACGACAAACCTGTAGAACTGAATGCAAAGCAACTACAAGAAATGCTAGAGAG
Organism: Ferruginibacter sp.; assembly: GCA_043717975.1. Taxonomy (GTDB): domain Bacteria; phylum Bacteroidota; class Bacteroidia; order Chitinophagales; family Chitinophagaceae; genus Ferruginibacter. The sequence continues at coordinate 11,036 of JAYSWO010000538.1, forward strand.
TATGCCTGGTAGTTTTATAGACAAAATAGAAGTACTTACCAACCCACCACCACAGTACGCAAATGAAAGAGGTGGGGTTATAAATATTGTAAGCAAAAAAGGTAAAGTTGGATCTACGTTGAGGGCTAGTGTTTATTATGGTACTAGAGGAGAAACGGGTTCTACTTTTGCTACCTCTTACAGAAAAAATAAAATTTCTACACAACTCAATATTGCTTTGTCCAATAATACATTTATAGGTAATGGTAATTACAGAAGGCAAAACAATTATGTAGATTCTTCTAATTATTTAGATGCAGAAAGTAATTATACCAATAAAAGTTTAAAACCTTCTGTGCGTTGGAATACGGATTATGATATAAACAAACGAAATATGTTAAATGTATCTATCAGTTATAATGCAAACAATGGCAACAATAACTCGTTTAGTGAATTTGCCAACACCAATAAAGAATTGATTGCATATAAATTTAATGATAGAACCATTGTATCACACATCAATAATAATACGCTAAACATTAGCAATAGCTACTTATGGAAAAATAAAAATAATTCAGGGGTATTAAAAATTACCAATGGGTTTGTATATGCTATCAATAACAATGATCGAGATTTTTATCAAGTATTTTATGGACTCAATAGAATATCCTTGGGCGCGGATTCTACGCAGTTTCAATCAAATTATAATAGGGTAAATAACCATTCGTTGCGTATTAATTATGATAAGTCTTTTGACAGTGGAAAATATTTTTTTAGTACTGGTGTAAACTTTTTTAACAACAATAGTTATAATGATTTAGATGCAAAGTATTTAAAAAAACCTGCAAATATTGTTTTGCCACAACTTGGTTTTGACAATGAATTTTTTTTTAAACAAAAAATTGTACAGCTAAGGGCAGCACTAAAATATAGAATAACTTCTCGTGTATTTGCTACTGCAGGTTTGCAAGTAGAGCATACAGAGCAAGGGTTTAACCATATATCACTAGCAAATAAGTATAGCAAAACATATCTAAGTTATTTACCCTTTGCATTAATTACCAAAAAATGGGATAATAATTACAACTTCTCTTTAAGTTATAAGAAAACGGTACAGCGTCCAGGTATTAATGAAACCAACCCAGCAGTAGATATTGCGGACCCATACAATACACGATTTGGTAATCCATATTTATTGCCTTTTTATGCACATAATTTTGATGCTTCTATTGGTAAGGTATTTAAAAAATTTAATTACAATGCCAGTATAGGTTATAATGCATTGCTCAATTTGTACGCACCTATACGCACACTACAGCCAGATGGTAAAACCTTTATTACGTATGAAAATATAAGCAATAGAAAAGAGTATGAAGCAAGTATTTGGGGATCCTATTCTTTTGCAAAAAACTCAAAGATTAGTGCTAGCGCTGGATACAATTATAATGTGTATAGCGATTTTGATAAGCTTGTATTGCGATACAGGGATGGTGGTAGTTTTACTTCCAATATGAACGGTAGTTATAGCCATTCTGACCTTATGCAATTTGGCACGGGAGTTACGTATAATCGTTTTGCAAACCCTCAGGGTACGGTAAGAAGCAATGTGAGTATGAATTTTAATGTGCAAAGAAAGTTTTTTAAAAAAATAATCATCGTTACTTTAAATGCTGTTGATCCATTTACTTCTCAGCAAAATACAACGTATACTTACGGTAGTAATTTTATTCTTCAAAATTATAGTTTTACGCAAACAAGAAATTATAAAATAAATATTGCCTATAATTTTATAAAGAAAAAGAAAATGAAAATGAAGAAGAAGGCGAACAAGTAATATCAATTTGCCGAACATCAAAAATCCTTACCATTTCCATCTTATTTAGTTACATTTGAAATAGATTATTTTACATAAAAATGAACACATGAAAAAAATTATTTTACCACTATTGCTATTTTGTGGCTACAGTTTATGCGCACAAATGAAAGCAGATGATGTAAAAACCTTTACCCTTACCAATGGGATGAAGTTTTTAGTAATAGAAGATAACTCTATACCAAATGCAAACATGTATTTGTTTTATAGAGTAGGTGCAAGAAACGAACACCAAGGTATAACCGGGTTGTCGCATTTTTTTGAACACATGATGTTTAATGGTGCCAAAAAATATGGTCCAAAAATGTTTGACAGAACCATGGAGTTTAATGGCGGCGCAAACAATGCTTACACTACAGAAAATGTAACGGTGTATACCAATTGGTTTCCATCATCTGCCACCGAAGTGATTTTTGATTTAGAAGGCGATAGAATTGCAAGCTTGAGTATAGATCCTAAAATGGTAGAAAGTGAGAGAGGTGTTGTGCTTAGCGAAAGAAGTACTGGATTGGAAAATTCGCCATGGGAAATTCTTACACAATCTGTAGGTGCTACAGCCTTTTTGGAGCATCCTTACCACTGGCCGGTTATAGGGTATGAAGATGATATGAAAAATTGGAAGCAAACAGATTTGGAACGATATTTTAAAACATACTATGCGCCTAACAATTGTGTAACTGTTATTTCTGGCAATGTAAAATTTGATGAAGTAAAAAGGTTGGCAGAAAAATATATAGAACCAATACCTGCACAACCTGCACCACCAAAAGTAAATATTGTAGAACCTACACAAATAGGAGAGCGGAGAATTACGGTAAAAAGGGATGTAAGCACACCCTATTTGAATATAGCTTACAAAGCACCAGAAGTAAAAAACGAAGATTATTATGCATTGGTAATATTGAGTGATATTTTGACTAGTGGAAATTCTTCTCGTTTATACAGTGCATTGGTAGATAAAAAACAGATAGCCTCAGAAATATCTACTGGGTATGGGCAAAGTTTTGATCCTACATTATTTAATATTTATGCAGTAGCTAGTGAAAAGGTAAATGAATTAGTTTTAGAAAAAGCAATTTATGAAGAAATAGAAAAAGTAAAAAAAGATGGCATAACTGCTACGGAGTTGCAAAAAATAAAAAACCAAAAGCTGATGGAGTTTTATGGCCAAATAGAAACCATAAATGGCAAGTCTAATAACATTGGTACATACGAAGTTTTTTTTGGCGACTATAAAAAGATGTTTGATGCGCCTGCAGCTTTTAATAAAGTAACTGTGGCAGATGTAAAAAGAGTAGCTACAAAATATTTTATAAAGAGTGCTCGTACCGTAGGGGTGTTAAAAGCTTCTGTGGAGGATTAAATAATTTTTATTCTATTAAAAAATGAAAAATAATATGAAATATATAAAACAATATTTACTGCTTAGCTTATGTATATGTGTAAGCTTTGTGTCATCTTATGCACAAGGTTATACATTGCCTAAGTATGAAAAATTTACTTTGCAAAATGGCCTCACCATTTATCTATCTGAGCAAAAAGATGTGCCAGTAATAAGTTTGTCGGCTATTTTTCCGGCAGGTGCTATATACGATGCTGGTAAATCTGGCTTGGCATCACTAACAGCCACGGCACTGAAGCATGGTACAAAATCTTATACAAAAATAAAGTTAGACGAAACATTAGATTTTAATGCGGCATACATAAACACATTCGCCTCAAAAGAATCGGCTGGTTTATCGGCAAAGTTTGCAGCCAAAGATCTTACATTAATAATGGGTATGGTAAAAGAAGTATTGCTAGATCCTGTATTTGATGCAACTGAATTTGATAAAGAAAAAAAGAAACTCTTGCAACAGTTAGATCAACAAAAAGAAAGTCCACGCTCTATTATGCCTGCTTACTTTGATAAGTTTATGTATGGCAGCCATGTGTATGGTAATGTTATTCAAGGTAACAAGTCAACGGTGAGTAAACTTACGGTATTAGATGTAAAGAATTTTTACAAAGAAAATTATTTGCCCGAGGGCTCAGCCATTGCATTGGTAGGAGATTTTACTATTGCAGAAATGAAATCCAAACTTACTACATTATTTTCTAGCTGGAAAAAAAGCACAAAGCCACAAGTAAACTTAGCCGCAAAACCAATTGCAACACAAAATGCTAACAGGGTTTTATTGATAAATAAAGAGGATGCAAAAGAAACCACTTTTTATATTGGCGCACCAGGCATTAGCAGAAACAATTCTGATTATGTAGCTATAGAGGTAGTGAATACGTTGTTTGGCGGTAGATTTACATCTATGCTAAATGATGAACTTAGGGTAAACTCAGGCTTAACCTATGGTGCAAGCAGTAGGTTTGGGGCTTTAAAAAACGCAGGTACGTTCGTTATATCTACATTTACGGCACAAAAAACTACCGAAGCAGCTTTAGACAAAGCATTAGAAGTGTTGGATAATTTGCATAAAAAAGGTTTTGATGAAACTGCCTTAGCCTCTGCCAAAAATTATGTAAAAGGACAATTTCCTCCACGATATGAAACAGCTTCGCAATTGTCAGGGTTATTAACCCAAATGTTTTGGTACGGCTTTGATGAATCTTTTATAAACAATTTTGAGAAAAATGTAGATGGTCTTACATTAGAAAAAGCAAAACAAATTATAGCTACTTATTTCCCCAAAGATAAATTACAATTTGTAATGGTAGGTAAAGCGGCCGATATAAAGAAGATTGTTGGTAAGTATGGTCCTATTACAGAAGCACAAATAAAAGAGGATATAAAGAATTAGTTGGTTAAAATATAAATGCCTGTAAATTTTTATTTACAGGCATTTTCTTGTCTAATATCTAATAATATGATGTTTACTCTACTTTCGTTATCTTAATAATGTTTGTTGGTAAATGCAATTCCACAGGTGTACTTCCGGTATTAATAACAATATCATCCGTTTTTACAAAACCTCTTTCTTTTAAAATATTTATTTGATCAAAAATAATATTATCTAAACTTTCTTCCTCTCCATAATAAAATGCACGTACACCCCAGCTAAGGCTAAGCTGGTTTATTAAACTTCTTTCTTTACTAAAAATATATAAAGGCGACTTTGGTCTGTAACTACTTAGCATAAAGGCTGTGTAACCACTCTGTGTCATGCCTATCAAAGCCGTAGCATTGCTTTCCTTTGCTAAATTACAGGCGCTATAACAAATGGCATCACTTAAAAATGAAGGAGAATGCGGTTGTGGTGTTAGAATATCATCACGATCATAATCGTATAATGTTCTTTCTGCTTCCATAATAATTTTACTCATGGTTTCTACAACCAAAGTAGGGTAGAGGCCAGTTGCCGTTTCTCCACTTAACATTACCGCATCTGCACCTTCTAATACTGCATTGGCTACATCACTTACTTCACTTCTATTTGGCTTAGTTCTATCTAACATGCTTTCCATCATCTGGGTAGCTACAATTACGGGCTTAGCACGGTGCATACATTTTCTTATAATATCTTTTTGTATTATAGGCACTTGTTCAATAGGCACTTCCACACCCAAATCTCCACGGGCTACCATCACACCATCACTTTCTATTATGATATCTCTGAGGTTCTTCAATGCCTCTGGCATTTCTATTTTTGCTATTACTTTTATTTTACTTTCTCGTTCTTTTATTATTTTTTTTAGTGCTCTAATGTCTTCCACTTTTCTTACAAATGAAAGCGCTACCCAATCTAATTTATGTTCAATAATAAATTCAAGATCTGCATAATCTTTATCTGTCATGGAGGGCATTGTTAGCGCACTATCAGGTAAGTTTACGCCTTTCTTTGGTGTTAATATTCCACCAAGCGTTACACGCATTAAAACTTCTGTATCGTTCAACACTTTTACTACACTTAATTCCATTTTGCCATCATCTAAAAAAATACGCTCACCAGTTTTTACATCCGTAGTAAGATTAGGGTAGGATACATAAATTTTCTCATTAGTACCTACCATTTTCTCTGTGGTAAAAATAAATTCATCGCCTTCTTTAAGTGTAAGTTTTCCATTTTCTAAATCGCCTACCCTAAGTTTTGGCCCTTGCAGATCACCAAGTATTGCAATATTAAAAGGCTCTTCTTTTATTATTTTTCTAATATTGCTTATTACGGTTAATTTATCTTCATGACTACCATGAGAAAAATTTAATCGAAATACATTTACCCCAGCTTTTACTAATGCTAACAGTCCATCGTAGGTATCGCAAGCTGGGCCTACGGTTGCTACAATCTTTGTTCTTTTTTGAGAATGGGCAAGCCCTGCTTCTCTATCCATACCTGCGTGTAGGTATTTTTCTAAATTTTTTGACATAATATTTTTTAATTCTTTTTATTGTTAATTATTTATGCTGCGCATAAAAGGTTTTTGCCACAAAGGCTCTAAGGCACTAAGTTTTAAAAGCTTCGCTTTTTGTTTTTACTTCGCAAAGATTTTTTTGCCGAAAAGGCGGAAAACCGTTTTATTTCAAGGTTATAAGGTGGTAAGTAAAAAAATGCTTCGCATTTTGTAAGCTCTCCTAATCAACCAACAAACCAACAAACCAATCAACCATTCAACCATTCAACCATTTTCACAAACTGTCAACTATCACGAACAACTTTCAACCTTCAACCTTGAACTATGTGGCCAATATCTTCACAATCTTCATCCATTCTTCACCAATTCTTTGTTTTCTTTTTACGGCTTCATCAAGTGGTATATAATGCATTTTATTATTTACAATTCCTATAAATACATTAAAGCGTTGTTCCAAAAAACATTCTACTGCATGATAACCCATGCGGCTTGCAATAACTCTATCAAAACAACTTGGCGAGCCACCTCTTTGTATATGCCCAAGGATACATACACGAAGATCTAATTTTGGAATTTCTTTGTGTAACATTTTTGCCAATTCATCCGCCCCTCCAAAACCATCTCCTTCTGCTACTACAATTATGTTTACTAATTTTTTTCTTTTTTCTTTTTCTTTAAATGCAGCTACAAGGTCTTTTATATTTGTCTTTTTTTCTGGAATTAAAATATGCTCAGCACCTGTAGAAATACCGCTATGTAAAGCAATATAGCCAGCATCTCTACCCATTACTTCTATAATAAAAAGTCTATCATGTGCATCTGCAGTATCTCTTATTTTATCTATAGCTTCTACGGCAGTATTTACGGCAGTATCAAAACCAATAGTAAAGTCAGTACCAGCTATATCCTTGTCTATGGTGCCCGGTAAACCAATACAAGGAATATCAAATTCGTTACTAAAAATTTGTGCACCTTTAAAACTACCATCGCCACCAATAATAATTAAACCTTCAATGCCATGTTTTT
>JAYSWO010000539.1:0-6849 GCA_043717975.1 Ferruginibacter sp.
GAACATTCCATTGGTTTACACCTGCTTTTGCAAAAGCAGGTGTAAATCAGTGGAACACCCGTAACCGCCCTGCGGATGATTATTATGAAATATTTGAACTTGGTGGAGGCGGTAGCAGAATGGTAATACAAGATGCTACGGGTAATGTAGGTATCGGAGAAACAACCAATCCTTCATATAAATTAGATGTATTACACGGTGGTTCTACAGGTATTCGCAGCCGCTCTAGTGGTAGCTTTTCTGTAGTAGATATTGATGCAGCAAGTGGAGATGCAGCATTACGTTTTGCAAAAGCAGGTGTAAACCAATGGAATGTTCGTAATAGACCAGCGGATGATTATTTTGAAATTTTTGAACTTGGGGGCGGTGGTAGCAGAATGGTCATTCAAGATGCTACTGGTAATGTAGGTATTGGTGAAACAACGGCTCCTGCTTACAAGCTGGATGTTCTACATGGTGGTTCTACTGGCATTCGCAGCCGCTCTAGTGCTAGTTTTTCTGTAGTAGATATTGATGGAAACAGTGGTGATGCTGCGTTGCGTTTTGTAAAAAACGGCGTAAACCAATGGAATACCCGCAACAACCCGGGTAATGACGACTACCAGATATTTGAGCTCGGTGGCGGTGGGGAAAGAATGCGGATTGAAAATACGACAGGTAAAGTAGTTGTTAATGGAGATTTTACTGCTGTAGGTGTAAAAGCTTTTACCATGGATCATCCACTTGACCCAGCCAACAAAACATTGATGCATGCAGCTATAGAAAGTAACGAAGTATTAAATTCTTATAGCGGCACTGTAACAACAGATGCTAGCGGAAAAGTAATGGTGGCTTTGCCAGATTATTTTGAAACCATCAATAAAGATTATCGTTATCAGCTAACTGTTATGGGCACTTTTGCTCAAGCTATTATTGGTAAAGAAGTAAGCAATAACAAATTTGAAATAGCCACAAACCAACCAAATGTAAAAGTAAGTTGGGAAGTAAAAGGTGTGCGTAATGATGCACACATGCGCAAATTTCCTTTTGTAGCAGTGCAAGAAAAATTGGGAGCGCAAAAAGGACAATACATAGATCCTGCTGTTTATAACCAATCAGAAAGCAAAAGAGTTTCTTACTCAAATGTAGCAGGATCTTCTTTGGAAGATGTAAAACCAGTTGCTACTAAAACTGCAAACCCAGCTAACCTTACAGGTGGTAGTTTGCAAGATGCACCAGTTCAAAAAGCATATACTAAAAAAGCAGATGTAACAGGAAGTGTTGTAGATGTACCTGTGGTAACAAAATCTACAAAAGTGGCAGATGCATCTGGTAGTGTAGTAGAAGAAGTAAAAAAGGCAGATAAAAAACCTGTGGTAAAATCAACAGAAAAAGGAAGTACAGAAGAGTAATTTCTGTTAAATGCTTTCTTTATAACTTGCAGGCATGAAATATTTCATGCCTGCTTTTTTTTGTTTTATTTTTTGTACAAATCTACTTGCACAAAAACCAACAGATACCGTTATTACCATTGGTAACAAAGTAATAACCCTTGGCGAAGTAGTGGTGAACAATAAATTGAATGTACCCACATTTATAGAAAAAATAAAAAACGATACAAGTTTTTATAAAGCTTTTCGCAACCTGCACATCGTAAACTTTACTGCCATTAACGACATTCGTATGGTTGATAAAAAAGGAAATTTAGATGCATCGCTTTTTAGTCATACAAAGCAAATGGTAAAAAATGGCTGTAGAACAATGGAAAAAAATGATGAAGTTGTTACCGGAGATATGTATACAGATAACAAAGAATTTAATTATTACACGGCCAATATGTACGCTTCCCTTTTTTTTACAAAAGGTACAGTATGTGGCGAAGATAATATTGTAAAGGGAAGAGAATTTTATACAGCAGGAAAATCGGGAATGGAAAAACACAAAGAGCAATTAAAAATGCTTTTTTTTAACCCTGGTAAACGCATAAATGGCTTACCTTTTATGAGTAACAAAACCGCTATTTATGATGATGATATTGCTGATAGCTACGATATGCAAATAGATTGGGAGCGGCACAACAATACCGACTGCTATGTGTTTAAACAAAAAGTAAAAGATAATAAAAAAGGAACCGTAGTAGTAGATGAAATGACAACATGGTTTAATGATAGTACATATGAAGTAATAGCCAGAAATTATACGCTCAGCTACAATGCAGCCGTGTATGATTTTAAAGTAAGTATGGAAGTAGAAATGACAAAATTTGAAGATCTAATGATTCCATCATTGATAAAATACAATGGCAATTGGAAAGCCATTTTTAAGAAACGGGAGAGGGGGGTTTTTACAGCTACGTTATCGGATTTTAAAAGATAAGTTGAAAAGTTGTTGAAGATTGTTGATGGGTTGAAAAACTTACTTGGCTTCGATATCATTATTTTTTATTCAACTTTTCAATTTGGTTCAACAATTCCTCCAGCCCATTCATTTTTATTTCTAACAAACTTTGCAATAAGTTACCAAGTTTTCCTTTCGGAAAGCCTTTACGTGCAAACCATTCCAAATAACTTACAGGTAGGTTTCTCAGTACAGTGCCTTTGTATTTGCCAAAGGGCATTTTCATAGTTACAATTTCTAAAAGCATGCTGCCATCGGGCATTGGTACATCCTGCATATAAATCTGTTGAAGGTTGTTGAAAATTGTTTAAGGGTTTAACATAGTTAATAATCATTAAACGTTTTTGAAATATTTGAGAGCCACTTTCAACTTTTCAACCACTTTCAACAATATTCAACTTTTCTTACCTCCCCACCCCCGGCACCACAGGCAAACTCTCATTGCCATTATCATTTACAGATTGTACTGCAAAAAAATAATTGTCTTTTGAATAGGGTACCGTTATTTCTGTTGCTGTTGTAAATATTTTCTTTTGCCAAATAGCACTGGTGGTTTCTCTCATAAGTAGATAATAGCCTTTAACATTTCCTGTTTTTGATTTTTTCCAATAGAGGTAAGATGTGTTACTAAGCTTTTTTACATCAATTTTTACATCTTCTGGCATGCTGGGTGCTTTTGCTAAATTAGCCAATGTGCTCAAATTCATACCAGTATTTTTTCTGAGATATTCAAAATCTATAAACTCTATAAGGTCGCCGTATTGTATGCCATTTTCTTTGCGTACATCTTGATGTTGGCGTGTATAGTTTTCGTTCATTTCTGTAATACGCACAGCTGCAAAACCATTTTCTACAAAGGGCGTATGGTCGCCACCACGCAGAAAACGATCATTTCTGTACACCATTTTTATCTCTAAATTGTCAACATATCTTTCTCCAATTTCTTTTACGTATCGGGCAAGCTGGCGGCTTTTGCCATCATTTTCTAAACCTAATTGTCGTATGCTTTTTGCATTTTTTTCTAATTCGTATGCAGGAATGCCTTCGCTAAAAACCCGTACTTGATTGTTGTTTATATTATTTGTTTCGTTGCTATTGTTGCTGCCCATGATATCGTTGTTGAGCACTGCTTCAATATTCAAATTGTTTTTTCTTGCTTTTGTGGCCATAAAATTGGAGCCAAGCAATCCTTGTTCTTCGCCACTCATGGCAACAAATAAAATGGTAGCACTAAAATTTTGTTTGCTCATTATTCTGGCACATTCCATTAGGGCTGCTACGCCACTTGCATCGTCATTTGCACCTGGGGCATCGTTTGTTCGGTCCATTACACTAGTACGCATATTATCTAAGTGTCCGCTGATGATAAAAATTCTATCATCCAATGGGTCGCTGCCTTTTAAGGTAGCTACAACATTGCCGAGTAGGAGTGTGGTGTCCACCCTGCGTTTATCTGGTTGTAATGTAGTGGTATCAACGATTGCGGAAAGGCGGCCATTAGATTTTGCTGCAAATTCATTGAACTTAGAAAGTACATAAAGCCTTGCCGCACCTATGCCTCTTTTCTTATCAGTTTGTGTGCTTAAGGTATTTCTTGTGCCAAAGTTTACCATGGTTTGTATGTACAAGCGCAAAGAGTCAGGCGAAATTTCTTTTACCATTTGTTCTATAGAAGGATCTCTATTGATTGTTGTTTGTGCGAAGATGAATTTATTTGTTGTAGCAAATAATAGTATGAGTATAATTTTTTTCATAAGTTGAAGTTAATAGAAAATTTGGTAAAAAATATTGAGAATGCTTTTAAAATTATCGTAAAGAAATTCACCGCAGAGAAGTAAGTTAAAAGAGTTTACGCAGAGAAACTCTGCGTAAACTCAAGATTCTCTGTTACTCTGCGGTTAATATTATATGGACGAAAGAAATTATCATAACGCTAATTTTAAATGCACCCAGTATTGAACTATTAAGGATAAGCCAATCATTTAAAACAAGAGAATAAATATGTTTATAATCGAAAAGCTAGAAGTTTAATTTTGCACATTTGCATATTTTCCCATTTGCTCATTTGCATTTCATTCCACCTCATTCTTAAACGTACTATACTTCCTCCATTTTTCTATAAGCTGTGTCATATCTTCTGGTAAGTCACTTGTAAACATCATTTGCTCGCCAGTGGTAGGATGCACAAAGCCCAATTCCTTTGCATGCAATGCTTGGCGAGGGCATAGTGCAAAACAATTATCTACAAATTGTTTGTACTTTGTATATATCGTTCCCTTTACAATTCTTTCGCCACCATAAAAATCATCGTTAAATAATGGATGCCCTTTGTACTTCATGTGCACACGTATTTGATGTGTGCGACCAGTTTCTAATCTGCACTCTACAACAGATACATAATTAAAATTTTCCAACACTTTATAATGTGTTATGGCTTCTTTACCAAAATCGCCTTCAGGGTAAACGGTAAACAATTTTCGTTGAGTTTGACTACGACCTACATTACCAGTAATGGTTCCTTCTGGTTCGTCAAAATTGCCCCACACCACTGCGTTGTAGCGCCGATGTACCGTATGATTAAAAAATTGCTTGGCCAACTCACTCATCACTTTTTGTTTTTTTGCTAGTACAATAAGCCCGCTTGTATTTTTATCTATGCGATGTACCAAGCCAAATCGGGTGAGTTCTTTTTCATCTATATCGGGGCAGTTTTCTTGTAAGTGCCATGCTACTGCGTTTATTAAAGTATTATCTGGATTGCCGCTGCCGGGGTGAACGACCATACCAACAGGCTTGTTTACCACCATCAAATCATCATCTTCATAAATAATATTTAGAGGAATATTTTGTGGGATTATTTCTGAACTTTCAGGTGAGCGATTATCAAAAACAGTTATTACATCTCCAGCTCTGGTGTTGTAATTCTTTTTTATTGGTTTATCATTTACCAATACCATTTCATTTTCTATGGCTTGCTGTATTTTGCTGCGGGTGGCGCCTTCTATGCGCTGCATCAAAAATTTGTCTATACGTAACGGCTCTTGCCCTTTGTCGATGATGATAGAATGCTTTTCAAACAGTTCTTCCGACTCGTTATTATCTTCTATTATTTCGTTTTCTATCATAATTTTTTATTGGGCTGCAAGATACTGAAAAAAAGGCCCCCCACAGCCCATCTATACTTCCCCCGAAGGAGCCCTCTCTATTTCCCCCGAAGGGGGAAGAAACCTAGAAGATTATGCAATAGATTATGTTGTACAAAAAACATTTTAAAATTTGAAATTTAATTTTTGTAAAATTTATTTTTAAATCTATTGCATAATCTACTGCATAATAAAAGATCAACAATGGTATGTCGATGAAGTGAGTGACACAACGATGATGAGCATAGCTTTGTTTTAGCTTGGGTAAAAAAAGCAAAGCTTTTTTTACCCGAAAAAAACCTCACCCCCGCCTCTCCAAAGGAGAGGAGCCACACCTCAATACTTTAAAAATTCTTCAAAGTATCAGAGACTATATTTCCCCTTTCGGGGGATTTAGGGGGCTCAAAAAAGCCATCAAACTTTTTTCAAAAAAAAGATTGATGGCTTCAATTAAATAATATACTATAAAATATTACGGTCTAAAGTCCCTCCTGTGGAGGGATTTAGGGAGGCTCCTAGTATCTATACATATCACTCTTAAACGGACCAACTTTTGGTATGCCTAAGTATTCAGATTGTGTAGTTGTTAATTCATCTAACACTACATTTATTTTTGCAAGGTGAAGACGTGCAACTTTCTCATCTAAATGCTTTGGAAGCACATAAACTTTATTTTCGTAGTTAGCACTGTTCTGCCACAACTCAAGCTGAGCCAAGGTTTGGTTAGTAAATGAATTGCTCATTACAAAACTAGGGTGGCCAGTAGCACAACCTAAGTTTACCAAACGACCTTCTGCTAATACGATGATATCTTTACCTTCGATGGTATATAAATCAACCTGTGGTTTGATGGTATTTTTGCTAGCACCATAGTTTGCGTTTAACCAAGCCATGTCTATTTCAATATCAAAGTGACCAATGTTACAAACAATCGCTTTATCTTTCATTACTCTAAAGTGTGCTTCAGTTATCAAATCTCTACAGCCAGATGCAGTAACAATAATGTCTGCTTCTTTTACTGCATCAATCATTTTCTTTACTTCAAAACCATCCATTGCAGCTTGCAATGCACAAATAGGATCTATCTCCGTTACAATAACTCTTGCACCGGCACCACGTAAACTCAATGCGCTTCCTTTACCCACATCTCCGTAACCGCCCACTACTGCTACTTTTCCTGCCATCATTACATCTGTAGCTCTACGAATAGAGTCAACTAAACTTTCTTGACAACCGTACTTATTATCAAATTTAGATTTTGTAACAGAGTCGTTAATGTTGATAGCTGGAATAGGCAACGTACCTGCAGCCATACGCTCGTATAAGCGAT
>JAYSWO010000540.1:0-2741 GCA_043717975.1 Ferruginibacter sp.
ATTCTAAATAATAGATACCACTTGCCATTGTAGAAATATCAAAACTAATAACAGAGGTAGAACCAGATTTATTAATCGTTTTAGAAATTACCGTTTGCCCAAGCGTATTCATTAATTTAATAGTAGCATTTTCATTTTCAATTACACCTACATTTATTTTCAACATTTCTTTTGCAGGATTAGGAAAAAACGAAAAATTACTCACATCAGTTTTTTCAAATTTTACCGTAGCTATAGAAGAGTATGTAAATCTTCCGTCCACATCTATTTGTTTTAATCTATAATAATTCAACCCAACTTTAGGTGCTTTATCAATGGTGGAATAGTTATTTTTTGAATTTGAATTGCCTACTCCATTTACAAATTCTATGGTTGAAAAATTTACGCCATCAGTACTTTTTTCAACAGCAAATCCTTTGTTATTTGCTTCTGTTAAGGTACTCCAATTTATGTTAGTAATATTTTTATTTTTTGTTGCAGAAAAGTTTGTTAATCCAACGGGTAAAACATTACCATTATAGAAATAAATATTATCTACATATACAGTACGACCTCCTAAAAGGACAGTTTCAAATTTCATTTGACCTACCTGAGTTAAATCTATTACTGCTGTTGGGCTTCTAAATGATGATGCTAGTACTAAATCGTAACTATTCCAACCATTAAGTGTAGGTGTTAAAGTAACTCCTTGTTCTAGTTGTGGCAATGGTGGTATATTTATTAAGGACACTTTAAAAGAGTTGCAATCAGGAGTCCATACGTCTACATGTAATTTGCTATAGATAGATACATTTATTGGAGCGGCAAATTGTACACCTTGGTAATTTAAATTAGCGTATTTACGAGTAGTATTCCCTCCAATCAATATATCTGTTGCTACAGTAGATTGACCCCAATTTGGAAACCAATCTATACCAGCTAAATTTGAATAGCTATCAGAAAACAAAGAAAATACATTTGTGCTTAAAGTAGAAGGAACAGGCGCAGCTATCATCGGCGGAGCAAATGTAACTACTAAAGAAGCAGTAATAGAACCTGAACTATACACACCAGCTGAAGCTTGGTTAGCTGTTATTGTTGAAGTTCCAGCATCTACAATAGTGATGATGTTTCCAGATATTGTAGCTACACTTGTATTACTACTTGTGTAGGTAAAAGCACCAGTGCTATTGCTTGTTGGCGCTGTTATGGTAAATGGCGCTGCACCTGTAACTTGTGCAGGAATGCTAAAATTTGTAATAGTTGGTGCATTAGGAGCTCTCCAAAAATATACGTTATCATAATAAATGGTAGTCCCTCCAAAAGGAATTGAAACATATTTAAATTGAATAATATTAGCTAAATTGATTGCAGTGTATTGCGATAATGCTATATCAAAACTATTCCAACCTGTATTATTAGGTGTTAAAGTTACTTTTTGTTCTACGGGACCTGGGTTTATTAAAAATAATTCAAAAGCTGTACAATTGGGTGTCCAAATATCTATATGCAAATTTTGCATGGTAGAAGCATTGATTGGTGCAGCGAATTGTGTACCTTCATAATTACAGTTGTCCATTTTTTTAATGGTATTTGCTCCAATAGAAATTTCTGAAACAACGGTAGATTGACCCCAATTTGGGAAGAAATCTGTACCTATAAGATCTGTATAAGTGTTACTATATATTGAAATAACATCTGCACTTGCAGCGGTCGGGTCGGAAGCAGCTACCATTGGCGGGCCAAATGTTACAACTAAAGACGCAGTAATAATACCTGCTCCAAAACCACCCGCAGCAGCTTGGTTTGCCGTTATTGTTGAAGTACCGCCACCTACAATGGTAATGGTATTTCCAGATATTGTAGCCACATTCGTATTGCTACTTGTGTATGTAAAAGCACCAGTGCTATTACTTGTAGGTGCTGTTATGGTAAATGGCGCTGCACCTGTAACTTGCGCAGGAATGATAAAGTTCGTAATTGTAGGAGGGTTTGGTACTTTCCAAAAATATACATTATCATAATAAATGGTAGTCCCTCCAAAAGGAATTGAAACATATTTAAATTGAATAATATTAGCTAAATTGATTGCAGTGTATTGTGATAAAGGGATATCAAAACTATTCCAACCTGTATTATTAGGAGTTAAAGTTACTTTTTGTTCTACAGGTCCTGGGTTAATTAAAAACAATTCAAAAGCTGTACAATTGGGTGTCCAAATATCTATATGCAAATATTGCATAGCTGAAGCATTAATTGGTGCTGCAAATTGTGTTCCTTCATAATTGCAATTATCCATTTTTTTAATGGTATTTGCACCAATAGAAATTTCTGAAACAACGGTAGATTGACCCCAATTTGGGAAGAAATCTGTACCTACAAGATCTGTGTAGGTGTTACTATACACTGAAATAACATCCACACTTGCAACAGTAGGATTAGCGGCTGCAACTGTAGGTGATGGAAAAGAAACAACCAATTGTGCAGTGGTAGAACCTGCTCCATATGCTCCAGCCGCAGCTTGGTTTGCAGTAATTATTGAAGTTCCAGCCCCAACAACAGTAACCACATTGCCACTAATTGTAGCCACACCTGTGTTGGCGCTTGTGTAAGTAAATGCGCCTGTACTATTGCTAGTAGGGGCAGTTAGAGTAAAATTAGGGGCACCTACCAATTGTGCTGGCACTGTAAAACCTGTAATTGTTGGAACGTTAGAAGGTTTCCAAAAATAAATATTATCAATGTATATACTACTTCCTGAT
>JAYSWO010000055.1:0-2375 GCA_043717975.1 Ferruginibacter sp.
TATGTTGTAACCTAAGTTTTGGGTAAAATAAATATTCCGTTGTAGAATCATTAATAGCAATGGAATCTCGTTTACCAATATCATAACTTTGTCTAAGAAATAAAATACGCTCTTTATATACATTTCCTGTGGTTACATTTGATTTAAAAGGATTGGGATTGTTTTTGGTAGTATTTCCCAAAACTACGTCGATATAATTGCGCTGTTTTTTAGTATCGTCTAATAACAATGCATCACTAACTATTCCTCCATTTTCAGAAGCTTTTATGGAGTTAGAAATAATTGCAAACGAACTGCTGTATCTTTTTCTTTTGCTTTGATAATTTCCAAAAAAGCGAATATTGTTGTGATTGGTATTTTGATTTAAGAAAAAGCCTGGTGCATTTATAAGCCTATACTCAAAACCAACATTTAAATTTGGCCTAGGGCTTTGCGTATGCATGGCTTGTATCATTTGCTCCTTACCACCAGCAAGTTGATAAGCAAGCATAGAAAAAGGCTTATTGGTTTTATAAAATTTGGTATCCTCTACTGTAAATTTATAAATATCAAATGCATGAAAGCCAGCATCCCAACCTGCTTTTACAAAAGGTTTAAAAATTAATGCTGTAGCAGCTGCGCCATTATTGCCAAGGTATTGGTATGTAGATGGCACGGAATAATACTTATCAAAATCATTGATACTCGAATCGAGCGGATTTCTTCTCAACGAATCCATATACCTAAAACTGATGGTAATAGAATCTGCTAAATCATCTCTACGTTCAAAACCAAGTGTATCTAGTTTATTATTACTCTTCTTTTTTGTAGTATCCGAAGGAGAACGTTTTGTATTTCCAGAATTTTGCCCACCCCTAGGAATTCTATCTCTTATAATAGAAGCAGGGTCTTGACAAAAAGCCATAGTTGTTACCGTAACAAATACAAAAAATAATAATAATTTTTTCATCTACAATTATAGCTGAGCCACTAGTTCTTTAAAAATATGCGTAAGCTTTGGCTCTGCGTCCTTTGCAGCCTGCAAAACTTCTTCGTGTGTAATGGTATTTTCTTCTTCACGTATGCCTATATCTGTAATTACGCTCATCGCAAATACTGGCAAACTCATATGCACCGCAGCTATTACTTCTTGTACCGTACTCATACCTACTGCATCACCACCAAGTATAGCAAGCATTTTATACTCAGCACGTGTTTCAAAAGTGGGACCCGTTACACCAATATATACACCTTCTTTCATTTCATAACCTGCATTGGCAGCAATTATTTTCGCTTTATCTATCAAATCTTTTTTATATGGCTCACTCATATCAGGAAAGCGTGGACCAAATGCTTCTTCATTTTTTCCTAACAATGGATTTAATGTGAGCATGCTTATATGGTCTTTTATAATCATTAGATCGCCCACTTTGAAATCTTTTTGCATACCACCAGCGGCATTGCTTATGAGTAAAGTTTGTATACCCAAATATTTCATAACACGAATAGGAAACACCACTTCTTGAGTACTATAGCCTTCATAATAATGAAAACGGCCCGCCATAGCTACTACTTTTTTCCCTCCAAGTTCTCCAAAAATTAATTTACCACTATGCCCTTCTACCGTACTTACCGGAAAGTTTGGAATATCTGCATAAGGTATTTCCTTTTCAATCTTTATTTCGCTGGTAAAACTGCCCAAGCCACTCCCTAAAACAATTCCAACTATTGGGCTTTCTTTGTAAATGTTTTTGATGAATGCAACTGCGGATTCAATTTTTTGTAGTATTTCTGACATAATGATAATACGCCCCCTAAATCTCCACCTCGGGAGACTTAAAACGCTTTTCTTTTATTTAATGAAATTTGTGATAATGTTTGAACTTATAATTTTAGAAATTCAAAAATACGTTCTTTCGGTTGGTTAAGGAAATGCAATGGATTCTTTTTAACATACACTTGTATCTATAGCAAAAAATAATGATAGGATATATAAAAAATAGGTTATAGTTATTTATACAACTAATCTTATCCCAAAGCCACATTTTGAGCCAAAAGTTGGAATAAATACTTTACATAGGGCAAATTAAATATGGAAACATTGCACCAATATGTTTCTATACATGATAAAAATGTGTAAAATTTATAAAATAACAGGCTAATTTGTAATAGAAAAGTTCTTTTTATAATACCTGGGTATTTTTTTTGGCTCAAATAGTCTAAAAATATTTACAAAAAATGATTAGTGGCTTCCGCTCACGGGCAAACATCCCTATATTTGCGACCATAATAACTAACAATAATATGAGCTTTAAACGCATCAACAACATTACGGGCTGGCTAGTATGCATCATTGCATGTAGCGTGTATATTTTAACAATGGAAAAAAATGGCAG
>JAYSWO010000541.1:0-6804 GCA_043717975.1 Ferruginibacter sp.
CACAAGAAAATGAATGAAAAGTTTGAAGAAGTGGGTGGAGAAATAAAAATTGGCCTTAAAGTGCGGATGAAGCAAAACCGGCAGGTTGGTATTGTAAAAGAAATTCGTGGGAAAAAAGCGGTGCTGCAGGTAGGTGTAATGCCCATCACTGTTGGGTTAAAGGACCTTGTGGTTGTAAAAGATAAAGAGCCCGAATAAATAGTTTTGTAAAACTTTTGGAATAAAAACCCTGTAACCGTATTTTTGCCGCGGAGAGCTGGCAGAGTGGTCGATTGCGGCAGTCTTGAAAACTGTTGACTGTTACAGGTCCTGGGGTTCGAATCCCTAGCTCTCCGCTTAAAACCTCAGTTTTTACTGAGGTTTTTTTGTTTAGATAATTCCAATTTTGTACATTCATTATTCATAAAGTTTATTTTGATTTTATAAAAGTTTCACATGAACCAACGCTTTTTCTCTCTTGATGTTTTTCGGGGAGCCACTGTAGCTTTAATGATAATGGTAAACAACCCAGGTAGTTGGTCACATATTTATGCACCATTAGATCATGCAGAATGGCATGGCTGCACCCCTACCGATCTGGTTTTCCCATTTTTTCTATTTGCAGTAGGTAATGCCATGGCTTTTGTAATGCCAAAATTAGAAGCCGCTGGCGAACATGTATTTTGGAAAAAAGTTTTAAAAAGAACTTTTTTAATTTTTGTTATAGGATTAACATTAAACTGGTTTCCATTTATTAAATATAATGATGAAGGCAGTATAGTAGCAAAGCAATTTGAAAATCTTCGGTTTTTTGGTGTTTTACAGCGCATTGCTTTATGTTACTTTTTTGCAAGCGTTATTGTTCATTTTTTTAAAGTAAGGGGTGCGTTTGTATGTAGTGCCGTATTGCTTTTAGGATATTGGTTTTTATGTATAGCAGGCAATATTACAGATCCATATAGCCTTGCAGGGTGGTTTGGCACCAATATAGATGTAGCTGTTTTAGGCGACAAGCACATGTACCATGGTGAAGGTATCGCTTTTGACCCAGAAGGTTTGATGAGTACTTTTGCAGCCATTGTACAAGTAGTATTTGGTTTTTTAGTAGGTAATTATATTTTACAAAAGGGTAAAACAGCTGAAATGCTCAATGGGCTTTTTGTAGCTGGTTGTGTACTTGTGGTAACAGGACTTAAATGGGGCATGTTTTTTCCTTTAAACAAAAAAATATGGACGAGTAGCTATACTATTTATACTACAGGCTTGGCTACACTTGTTTTATCGGTACTTATTTATTTAATAGAATTTAAAAACATAAAAGGCACATGGACTCGTTTTTTTGATGTGTTTGGAAAAAATGCATTATTTATTTTTGTTCTTAGCGGAGTATTGCCAAGGTTAGTAGGTTTAATAAGAATACCCAATGGGGTAACTGATGTAGGCAAACCAAAATTTTTAAATCCCTTTAGTTGGTTTTATGAGCACGTGTGTAAATTAATTTTACCTGCAGAGCCAAAACTTGGTTCATTTGTATATGCTCTATGTTTTATAGCCATGATGTGGTTGTTTGCTTGGTTATTAGATAAGAAAAAGATTTATATAAAAGTGTAAACATACACATCAGTATTTTATAATGATTAAGAAAATTAATACAGTAAATTGCGATAGTAAAAGTTATCAAAAGTATAAGAATGGCAGCATTTATAAAGGTTACAGAAGCTTCTAGCAAATACAATCATTTAGAAAAAATGAGCGTGCAAGCGTTGTTGGTTAATATGAATAAAGAAGATCAAACTGTTCCGCTTGCGGTAGCAAGTGTAATACCACAAATAGAAAAATTGGTAGAAACCATTACCGATAAAATGCTAGCCGGTGGGCGGTTGTTTTACATGGGTGCAGGAACTAGTGGGCGCTTGGGCATATTAGATGCTAGTGAAATACCTCCCACATTTGGTATGCCGTATGGTTTTATTATTGGCATTATAGCCGGTGGCGAAAGAGCTATACAGCATGCGGTAGAAAATGCAGAAGATAGCCTCACACAGGGCTGGAAAGATTTAGAAGCACATGATATAAATACTGAAGATGTAGTAATTGGTATTGCGGCAAGTGGTACAACACCATACGTAATTGCTGCCATGCAAGAATGCCAAAAAAGAAATATCATTACTGGTTCTATAAGTTGTAATGCCAACTCACCTATGAGTACGCATGCAGATTTTCCGATAGAGGTAATCGTAGGACCAGAATTTGTAACTGGAAGCACTCGTATGAAAAGTGGAACAGCTCAAAAATTGGTTTTAAATATGATTTCTACCGCTATCATGATACAAATAGGTAGAGTAGAGGATAATAAAATGGTAAACATGCAACTTAGTAACGAAAAACTGGTTGATCGTGGTACAAAAATGCTGATGGAAAAATCAGGCATACAAGATTATGAAAATGCAAAAATACTTTTAATAAAAAACGGGAGTGTAAAAAAAGCTTTGGAAGCAATTGAGACAAAAGTAAACAAATAGAATACAACCATAAATTTTACTTCTCTCAATTTCTATATTTATAAATTTTGTGTAACCCTATTTTTATTTAAAAAATCTTTGGTAAGGATATTTACAATTGTATTATTCGGAAAAATCTTTTTTATTGGATTAATATCTTCTCCGTCGTCAATTTCTACTAAAGCAATGGTATTTTTATCAAGTATAAAATTGAGATAGTCATTTACAAAATCTGAGTTTACCATTAGTAGAATAGGTTTTGTAGTATTTGAAACAGATTTTAATAAAAAAGAAGAAAAGTCATATAACTTAATTGACTTTCCCTTTTTCATAAATATATATATTTTCCCGTCGGTTTTTGATATAGAATCGTATCCACTTCTTACTATATTTACTTCCTCAATATTATTTTGATCTATGGTTGTCAAAATATCATTTGTCACACGTATAGAATCAATAAATACCATTGGTTGATATTTAAAAAGATTTGGACACACGGGCCTATTTATTTTAATAGGAGCTGCACTAATTGCTTTTTGCCCAAACGAAGGGTCCGAGCAAAAAGCTATAATAACAACCATTAAAAGTTTCATCCAATTTTTTTAATTTTTTTAGTGTACGAAAATATTATATCATTCAAATAAATCCTGCTGCGCAGTTTCTTCTTTCGGCTGCACAAACTCCATTTCTATATTTTTATTAAAATCCATCAGCTTGCTGCCTATGGCTTTCCAGCCCATTACTTCCACTAATTTATCTACTTTAAACTTTACGTTGTTTACTTGTTGTCCTTTGCCTGTTTTCACATTTAGCAATGGCAATTCATCAGATGAAATGGCCGTAAGTACATTGTTTTTTCCTTCTTTAATAAAAAAGTATTTACTATTTAAGGTAGTTGTTTCTATTTTGAAACGCTTTACGTTGTATTGGTTTTTATCTCCATCTAAATACACTGCAGAGTAAATTTTATCAGCACCAAATTTTTGAATTGCCAATATTTTATCCATTTCAAAGCGCTGTGTAAGCTCTTGATCTATCATTTCATAATTGCCATCTTTATAAAAGACCAACAATCTGTCTTCTGCTTCAAACTTACCAAGGTACATGCCTTTTTCATCTACATTCAATCTTCCAAACTTATCATCGTACCACAGTTTTTTTGCATCTAAAGTTGATTTACCTGCTTCTTTAAAACGAATGGTTTTTATAGGATACTTCGTAACTGTGTTACCCATAGATCCCCTACCCTTTATTTCCAATTCTTCAAAGTAAAAATCAAATTCTTTTTTCTTTGCATTGCAATTTGGGCTTAATATAATTTTCACCACTTCTGCTTCGCCATTGGCATTGGCAGTAAAATAATGCACTTTACTTTTTTCAGTGCCTTTGGTTAAATCATATTCTTTCTCACGTGTAATGCCTGTTACGTTAAAACGTTTGGCAAAACTTGTACCTGTTTTACCGTCAACATAAATTACATTGTATGTCGTACGCTCATCCCCTTTTTGAAAAACAGCTGCATGAATAATATCTTTACCGATAAATGTTTTATCGCTCACACGTACCACTTTCATAATACCTGCTTTGGTAAATGCAATGATATCATCTAAGTCCGACACTTCTCCTATATATTCATCTTTCTTTAAACCTGTACCAATAAATCCGTCAGCAAAATTGGCGTATAACTTAATATTAGCGATGGCTACAGACTTTGCTTGTATGGTATCAAAAGCACGTATTTCTGTCTTTCTTTCTTTTCCTTTACCAAATTTTTTGAGCAAGTTTTCATAATAAGCCACTGCATAATCCGTAAGGTTAGCTATATCATTCTTCACGGCTTTCATCTCAGCCTCCAGATTTTTTATCTGTGCATTTAACTCATCTATATCCAACCTATAAATTCTACGTACAGGTTTTTCGGTAAGCTTTACAATATCTTCTCTTGTAATCTCACGTTTTAGTTGTTTTTTAAATGGCTCAAATGCTTTATCAATAGCTGTTAAAACCTTATCCCAAGTTTCGTGTTTCTTTTCTAGCTCTTTGTATATTTTTTCTTCAAAGAATATTTTTTCTAGGGAAGTATAATGCCATTTTTCTTGCAACTCACTCAATCGTATTTGCAATTCTTTTAGCAATAAATCTTTTGTGTAATCTGCCGATGCTTTTAGCAATCCTGTTACCGTAAGAAAAACAGGTTTATCTGCAGAAATTACACATGCATTTGGAGAAATAGAAACCTCACAATCTGTAAATGCATACAAGGCATCGATGGTAATATCTGGAGAAATACCAGCAGCCAACTCAACGGTAATTTCAACATCAGCAGCAGTTAAGTCTGTTACTTTCTTAATTTTTATTTTACCATTATCGTTTGCTTTTACAATGCTCTCCATTAAATTGGTAGTGGTCACTCCAAATGGAACACTTTTTATTACAAGCGTTTTCTTATCTACTTCTTCAATAATGGCTCTTACTCGTATTTTTCCACCACGCTTACCATCATTGTAATTGCTCGCATCCATTATACCGCCGGTAAGAAAATCAGGCAACAATTCAAATTTGCGCCCACGCAAATATTTAATAGATGCTTCTATGAGTTCGCAAAAATTATGTGGCAAAATTTTCGTAGCCAAACCAACCGCAATACCTTCTGCCCCTTGTGCAAGTAGCAAAGGAAATTTCATGGGCAACGTTATTGGCTCATTTTTTCTACCATCATAACTCAATTGATTGTTAGTAGTCTTAGCATTGAAAGCCACTTCCAGCGCAAACTTACTCAAGCGTGCCTCTATGTACCTTGGTGCAGCGGCGTCATCACCTGTGCGCACATCACCCCAGTTACCTTGGGTTTCTATCAACAAATCTTTTTGACCAAGGTTTACCAATGCATCGCCAATGCTCATATCGCCATGTGGATGATACTGCATCGTTTGCCCAATAATATTGGCCACTTTATTAAAACGCCCATCATCCATTTCCTTCATAGCATGAAGTATGCGACGTTGCACTGGTTTTAAACCATCTTCTATTGCGGGTACGGCACGCTCCAATATTACATAGCTGGCATAATCCAAAAACCATGTTTTGTATTGCCCGCCAATGCCGGTGTTGCTGTGTTGGTACTCCTCTTTATTTGCTTTTGCCATGTTGTTTCACGCAAAGCAGAAAAGATAAGCAAAGTTGCAAAGCTTTCTTATCTGCTTTTGTATTTTATCTTAGTGTCTTGGCATGATTTTTTTTGCCAAGCACTAATTGTTCGTAAACTAATTAATCTTAAACTCCAAATCCTTCACATTTTTCAACCCGCCTTGCGTCTCAAAAACTTGTTGCGCTGCCAATGTTTTCAAACGCCACAATAAATAGGCATCGCCTGTTGTATTTTTTGCTTTATTTAAAAAGTTATTAATAATTTTTGAAGCTTTTTGCCACTCTCCTGATACATACTTTTTCAATTCAGTATCGTAATAATCATAATCCAATTGTATCAATTTTTTACCTCCTTCAAGCAAGCGTACGCCCTTATTTTCTTCACATATTTTTGTCCATTCATCAGGGTCTACTTCAAATTCACTCGGAGTTATTTCTCTAGCCAGTTTCTTTGCTTTCAAAAATTCTTTTGCAGGTATTTGATGCAGCCATTCAGGGTAAAAAATATTTCCTTTTTCATTTATAAAAGGCAAGTTATTTAGGTAAAGTATAAACACCCTGTTTTGAAACTCCTTCATGTAATGCAATAACCAATAATAGCCACATACATCATGCTTATTTTGTGCTGCCCATATCCAAATTACTTCTTCATCATTTCTTCTCATAGTACCAACCAACGAAGCTGCTGTTTTATAATCATCCACATCTCCACTTTCTACACTGCCTTCATAATCGCCACCAATAAGCACATCATGCCACCATCTTCTCCTTTCTTCAATACCTTCACCTACATAGATATTGGTCAAAGGACCTACGGCATAATCATCTTTTATTTGTATTACTTCGCCTTGTAGTGTTTCATCTAATGCTATGGCTTCTTGCAGCACTTTTATATCTGCTTCATTAAAAACTATATGTATCATCTATATAAAATTATTTTTTTTGTATTAAATAATAAACACAACTTGTAAAAAAATTTCTCACCCAAGGTATTGCTTTTATAAAGCCGAACTGTTTCTTTGGCTTCATACCGAATTTGTATTCATAAATTGGGTTTATCAAATAGTGTGTTTTGCACAAAATAGTAAAACCAGTTTTTTTCGAAATTCTTTCAAACCTTTCAATGGAGATACCTGTTTCTTTTATTTCTATAAAAAATGGCCAATGCTCTCCATTT
>JAYSWO010000542.1:0-2727 GCA_043717975.1 Ferruginibacter sp.
GCAGCATATTTAAACTTTTTATCGGGCATGCCGTTTTCCAAATAAAAGTTTTCTTCTTTTATTTTTTTTAAAATGTATTCATCTGTTTTATCAAAACCAGCATTGTAAACGGTAGCATAATATTGCAGCTTTTCTGTTTCACTTATAAACATTTTACTTTTATATGCATCATTACAAATAAGCACAAAAGCTGTTAAGTAGATTAATTGCCAATTGTCATCCTGTAATCTTTCCACTCTTTGACATCGTGTACTTTCTTCATCTCCATTTTTATACGTTAGTTGCAATTCTTTATAGATACTGTCTGGCAATAATTGTTTTGCTTTCGTTTCTACCTGCTCCGCAAAACTTGGTTTCATCTGAAAAATTCCTACAGAAAAATTAGCATACTCCTTTCCAAATTGTACATACAATGTGTGCAGACTTTCGGATTCTATATCATCCTTTAACTGGTTGTAACGCATCACTTCTGGGAAGATGATACTTTGCAAAAACAATGGCTTTTGATGGCACAAGGCGGCGCATAACACAAAGCTCTCTTGCATGGATTGTATCTTTTTTTCTGCTTCTATTGCTTTTCTGCCAAAAGATTTACCAAAGTCTGCATTACTATATTGTTCTTTTGCAAAAACGAATACAGCATAAATCGTAATGCAAACAGTCAATACAATAAAAGACTTACAATGTTTTTTTACATAGATATACATCTTTTTCTCCAGTTTCTGTTTCATGAATTTTGTAATAACAAATAGTAGGTTGATTATTCACCATTGCAAATTTTGGAAATGTAACACCCGTTAAACTTTCTTCACTACCATCTCCCCTATACAATTTTCCATTTGTGTAATAAACAGATTTCTTATAATCGCTCATTATAAAAAGTCTACTCATGGCTTTTATTGGTATTTTAAAACTAGCGGCTTCCTCGCCATTCACCATTAGCTGTGTAGGACTTTGCGAAGGCACAGAAATGATATCGCCATTATCTGCTACCATCATTGTAGATTTTCCACTAGCATACAAATCAGTAATGCTGCCCTCTTGTTTTTTACCCGATGATGAAATGGTCATTACTTTTTGACCAGCATTATCCATAATACTTAAAGCTGCTGCAGAAAAACTTTGGCTAATCATCATTTTCATAGCAAAGCTATTTTGGTCTCCACCTTTTTGTTTTACTCCTGACTCATTTACCAAAAAAGAATTACCCATTCCCATTTTTGCTGTCATATCCGATGCACCACCAATTACAACCGATGCCCAAAATTTTTTCTTATCTGGAGACAGTTTCATTTTACCAACAAAATCATAAGGGCCAAAATTTTTACCATTGAAAACAATATACAATTTATTGCTAATGGTTTTACTGTATTGCTGTACTACTGGGTCTTTCTTATCGCCCCCCATTTCTATTTTATCATCATCATCATTATTATCACCTCCATCTTCTTCACTATTCTTTTTATCTGATACGATATTCATTTGCTTTACAGGTGCTTCTTTAAATGGCCCAGTACGTTTACCATCTTCTATTAAAAAATATTCGTACTTTTTATTTGTCACCACAAAATAAGTTGACAACTTTCCATTAGCAGAATACACTTTCGTTTCATCATACAAAAATGTTTCGCCTTTTTCTAAGGTAAACAACTTGCTACAATCTGACGTGGGTTGCCATTTTATTGTTGTTTTTTTAGCACTTGCGGGAGCGTCTTCTGTTGCTTCTGATTTTTCTTCTGTGGCAGATGCTGGTGTTTCTGTTTTCTTTTTAGGCTCTAATGCCTTTGCTGCTTTTTCTTTTAACTTATTAAAAAGTTGTGCTTGTGTGTTTATGGTAGCAAAACATGCTAGCATAAAAAGGATGATTATTTTTTTCATTATTTTTTGATCTTATTTTACTTCTAAACCATTTAAATTATTTCGATTTAATTGGGATATATCTGCCAAGTTAAAATACCTTCCTGTTGCCGAGCATATACAGTAGCTGCTCCATAAATGGAAGGCCCAATGGATACTTTGTATGAGTAAGTGCCGGCGGCAAGGTCAACTACAACAGGTCCAGATACCCCGTCAGCAATTTCTTGATTGGGCGTATAAACAGTAGTGGCGGCAATATCGGTGGTACCTCCTACAATATTTTGTACCAAATAAATAAATGTTCGTCTTTCGCCACAAGCAACACAACCCCTGTTGGCAATGGAAAACTTGAATTGAAAAACCACTAGCGAAGGAACGTCTAATGTAAAATTGGCTACCACACCAGGCACGTCTACCCGACCGCTGGTACCCAAATCGGCTGAATTGGCTGAGGGTCGTACTACAAAAGGTTTACCACCGCCAACCCCACCCTGCCAAGATGGGGCACTACCACTTCCATTACTAGTGAGCACCTGCCCTGCTACACCAGTACTACCACCTACACTTATTGCGCCGTTTTGAGTATTCATTAAAAGCCCCCATCCTGCAGAGCCAAAACCGAAAAAGCCAACCTGATTATCTGCCTGCATTCCCACAAATGAAGCTAGAGCAGTATTAGCCTCATTGTTCAGCCAAACGCCCGCAGTAAATCCGGGTGTTGCCCGAATGCGCATGCGGTCGCCTACATCTAGCAAAAAGGCTGGGTCTGTTACACCAATGCCTACTTTTCCATCCGCTTTAATATCCAGTGCTGTTTTGTAACTGCCAGTGGCGCCTGCATTATTGCTTTGCGAAGAAACCAAAAATTGC
>JAYSWO010000543.1:0-6778 GCA_043717975.1 Ferruginibacter sp.
GGGTAATTTTTACAAGTTGTAATGTTGCCAATAATACAAGTGTAGCCAACGCAGGAGGATTAGGCGGTAATGTTTACACATCAGTATCAGGGTTTGGTAGCGGTGGAAATTATACCATAAATACCACGAGTAATAGTAATGAAAATGTAACCATTCGCTTTATTGGTAATAATGCACCTGTTCCAGGAAATTATACAAGTACAGGCGGATATTTTCCTAGTGATGCTACCAATGTTGCAGTATTTCACGGATTGTTTCCACAAACCTTAGTAATGAAACAAAATTTTTTAGTTAATGTGGCATTGGTAAATGGGAAAACGCAAGTTACTTATTGCTCTTGTAATTTCTTTAATCCATATGGAACTTTTACTATTACAATTTCAGGAAAGATTACGTTGCCTTAAATGAAAAATGATTTTGCAATGTGTTCATAAATTTAGGTAGGGAAATCATTGTTCTGATATTCCAATAGCCAAACTTTATTAGAAAACTGTTAATCCATACTCCAACCTTATTACCTTATTCAACCCCACAATAAGGTAATAAGGTTGTTTGTTTTTATGGTTGCTTTTTTCTACTAAGGTTCATAATTATAGTAGATGTTTTGCTAATAGCATTGGCTTTAATCGTAAACTTGCATTATGACAATTAAATACTTTTTACTAAGAGCGCATTTACAAATGGTAATACTTCTGATATTAATATTGCTAATTTCTTGTAATGATAATTTGCAAAAAAAACCTAACACTGGTACTAATGAAAAAAGAATTATTCAATTAGAACCTTTTAGCTTTAGTTCTTCAGGTGAAAATGAGTTTAAAAATTTTGATGAATTTAAGAAAGGGCACATTGAAAAATTTGAAAACGATAATATTAGCTTCCGATTATTAATGAAATCGGATACAAGTAAATTATTTGATTTGCATGTTAAAAAAGGAGGTTTATGGAAGACTAATTTGAACTTACCCCTTGAATTAGAATATTATCGTTTAACCACAGATAGGGATAAAGATGGAGTAAATGATTTGTCATTTGGTTATAGAGGTAATGTAAAAATTTATCTATATGATAAATCTTTAAAAGAGTTTATAAGTACGCCAATTGAAGTGCCTGATGATTGTGTATCGTTAGACACAAAAAAAGTTATTTATGGTTCAAATAATAAAATTGGTAATGTTTGGGACGTGGAAATTTTTTCTATTGTTGACAAAAGAAAATATTATTTCTACAAAGCAAAAATAAATGTAGTGGATGAGGCATATTACAGAATGGTTAATTCAATTGTATATAAATGTAAAAATGGGAATTTAGCGGATACAATTTTGTTTAAGAAAGAGAATTTATCAAAAGATATGATGTTAAACAGATACATGAAAGATATGATGAATTTAAAATAGGAAAAGTTTTTTCAAATTTCATATTATTTTTTATATCAAAATTATTCAACACTCCCACCATGCCAACCTTCTCCAGCCCCAACATATCCCTAGCCACCATGCAAGAAGCAAAACATCTTGAAACACTATTAAACACTGCCTACCGAGGCGAAACCGCAAAACTCGGTTGGACAAACGAAGCCGATTTGATAGCAGGTAATGTGCGTGTGAATGAGGTGATGGTAATGGAAAATTTTAATACAAACAATGCTATATTCTTAAAATATGTAAACGATAATGCAGATATTATAGGATGTGTAAACCTAAAACAAAACGAACAAAAATTATACCTAGGCATGTTTGCTGTGCATCCAACACAACAGGGTAGTGGTATTGGCAAGCAATTGTTATTGGCAGCAGAGGAATATGCTAATTACTTAGGCATTAATATAATTTATATGACGGTAATATCTTTGCGAACAGAATTAATAAATTGGTACAAAACCAAAGGCTATAAAGAAACAGGCGAAAGAGAACCATTTGTAGAAGATGCTATTACAGGTATTCATTTGCAGGATTTAGAATTTATGGTGCTAGAAAAAATATTGAATTAGATTCCATTAAATCTTCTGTTCGGTTCGAGTCCCCTCGGAAACGTTCTCTAAGTTCATAACCATGAAAAAAAGTGATTATAAATTCAAGAAGAAAGTAATTGTGCTATACCTACCGCTGCCAAACCCCAGTAGAAGACTTGCCTATCAATTGCCCCCAACCTTATTACCTTATTCAACCACACAATGATGCAACAAGCTTATTTGTTTTTATAATTACTATTTTCTAAAGAAAGATTCGATATAGTATTCCATTTTAGTGAAACGCTTAAAAAAACCTGTAGCAAGTTTTGCTACAGGTTTTTAAAATTTTTTGAAGCTCTAGTGCCCATAAGTATCTCTGTAACCGTAAATAACCCCATTCGTGGTATCCGAGTAAGACGTTCTTAGCGTATTGTCATCTAAAACTTCTATAGTTTCTATAAATGTATTAATAGGGTTAAAACCAGTTGCTAAAGAAGATATTTGTGTTTCATTGTTTATAAATTTCCAAGTGCCTGCACTAATTATTTGAGGACTTGTGGCAGAACATTTTATTGCTCCTTGATTATTCTCGTAGGTAGCATTGGTTCGAAAAATTGTTTGATCATCTTTTTCACAAGCAAGCAAGGCGCTTGTGTAATCAATCCAGTTTCCATTTCCAGTTTTTTCCTCAGTTTTAACAATTTTCCAAATTGCTTGGGTTAAAAGCTCTGTTTTTGGTTTTACAACAGGATCAACTTCCTTATCTTTTTTACAAGATAAAATACTTAAGGTTGTAGCGAACAACATGGCAATCAATACGTTTGTTTTTATTTTCATAATGTAGTTTTTTACAAATTTAGGGTAATTGTAAAAATTATAAATATTTGACTGTACATTTTATTAATTTAATTCAGTAAGAATTTTACCTTAGTTATCGGTTTTCACTACTTTACAACCCATGATCTACCATTTTTCAAAAATAATAACCTCTAGAATAAAACCTCAATATGGCAATTTTATTACCAATGAGCGATATATGGTTATTGATAATGAAGATGAAGTAGGGCAATATTTTGTTACACCAAAAATGGATTATTTTAATTTTTTAGATAATGAGTTGGAAATGTATTCCATTACATATTTGCCCACCAATGGAAAAAGAAGCATTACAAATGAAATAAATAATAAAGTAGTTGGGTATTATGAATCTTGTGTAAAAAAAGATAAAATAGTAAATGCTTATGGCGAAATTGTAATTGCAGATACTACATACAATTGTACACAAATGCCAATAGCTAAAAATACCACACATAAGAACGTTATGGTAAGTAATGATGTCGAACAGGTTTTTATTAGTTGTGAAGAAAAGAAAAATAAAATTGATATCGATATTTTAGAAGTGTTGCACGGTACTATAGAAATGACAAAAACGAATCTATTGCTATTGTTTGCAAGCATCTACTTTTTAGAAGAAATGCTTTTTATTGGAAATGCGGAATGACATCATTTGCGCTAGCTTCATTCTTCTCCTACATTGATTGATAAGCTTACTTCAGGCTTTATACAATTTTACCATACGCCAAACAGACTACAATACTTGGTGGCAAGGATTTTGCTATACATTAAGTCATTAAGGTTTAAACAATATTCAACTTTAAAACCAAAAGATATGAAAATGATTCTTTTTGCCCTTGCATTAATGTTATATACACAAACATTGCAAGCACAACTAAAAACCACAACAGCCATTTGTCCAACTTTTTCTGTAGATGTTTTGGAAGGTATTTTAAACAATGCCGTAACAACTAAATCTACTTTTGGGTAAGTAAAAAAATTCTTCCCATGTTTTACAGAAGTGCTTGAAAAAGCTACCGCTACAAAATGCAGCGGAATTTTTTATGCAGATAAGGGCATTTATTTTTACACCGACAGAGGCTATATTGAAGTAAAAGAAAATTTTAAAGGTACATTGATACCCCAATTAATGGGAGTAACTCGTGGCAGTTTGTTTAAAACCCTTGGTTACCCTAAAATGAAAGATGTTTCTTGGGATGCTTTTCAAACCAAGTATGGTATTTTAATTTTGTATTATAATAAAGCCAATAAAATAATAAAACTACAGATGAGTTACAAGAATACAGATACCATTAAGCTTTGTGAATAGTATTTTGAATGTTACACAGGGTTTGGCCCTTGTCTTTTATTGAGATTTCTTTGGGTCTCTCGTACCCGCATACAGTTCGTACTCCAGCAGTCTACAATCTATTTTACTTGTAAAAAACTCTATTCTGCGTTTGGGTTTAAGACCAATTTTTTTTGCCAACTCTAAATTGCCAGTGAAAATATACCCTGTATAACCTTTGCATTTTTTCTTCATATAATCACCCATAAGTGCGTAGGTTTCTTCTAGCTCTATTTCTTCCCCAAGTCTATCGCCATACTCAGGGTTAAAAATAATGACGCTGCCATTTTCTTCAGGCAAAGTGGTTTGTTGAAAATCGCACACTTCGTAGGTAAGCATATCTTCTACACCTGCCATGCCTGCATTTATTTTTGAAACGTTTATGGCATCTTCACTAATATCTGATACAATTATCTTTAAGGATGGGTTTTCTTCTACTTGTGCTTGTATGGCTTCGAATTCTTTTTCATACATAGTCTTATCATAGCCTTGCAAATGCATAAAAGAATAATTGCTGCGGTACAAGCCCGGTACTCTATTGGTAGCCATTAGTGCAGCTTCTATGGCAATGGTGCCCGAACCACACATGGGATTTATAAAAGGCGTTTCTCTATTCCAATTGATAGCATAAATTACCCCAGCAGCCAATGATTCTAACATGGGAGCTTTACCTGGTATTTTTCTATATCCATGTTTTGAAAGCGTTTCGCCAGAGGTATCTATAAAAATTTCTGCTGCTTCTTCTTTCCAATATAAATGTATAACTACACCGTTTAAAGTAGAGCCAGAGTCAGGTCTTGCGCCAGTTTTTTCTCTAAACCTATCGGCAATGGCATCTTTTAATTTTACGTTTGCAAATAAATTATTGGTAATGGTTTCATTGCTCACATTACTGCTTATTGAAAAATATCCTTCGGCAGGAATAATATTCTCCCACTCCACATCCAACGCAATTTTATATACATCATCAGCATTTACCGCCCTAAATTCTTTTAATGAAAAAAGTACTTGACTAGCACAACGAAGGTTAAGATTGAGTTTGATACAATCTTGCATTGTACCCATTATTTCTACCCCTGTTTTAAAAATTCGTACGGGCGTATAACCAAGCTTTTTTATTTCTTGTTCCAAGTAAATGGATAAACGATTACTGCATGTTACAATAATGCGACTTTCTGTATTAAATATTTGCACAACGCAAAAATACCAAACTTAGGGGGAGTTCTTTCTTTCTTTTTAAATAATGCGAATGTATTTAGTGCTTTTGAGTTGTATCTTTAGTGCTTTATTAAAAGAAAGAGATGCAACGATTAATATGGGTATTGTTTTTATCGATGGCAACATTGGCTTCCACAGCACAGGAGGCAAAATTGTATAATCCTGCAGCCAATGCACAAAAAGATATAGCGGCTGCCATTGTAAAAGCAAAAAAAGAAAATAAATTTGTGTTGATACAAGGAGGTGGAAACTGGTGTAGTTGGTGTGTAGAATTTGCTCGTTTTGCAAAAGAAGACCCAAAGATAGATTCTGTAATAAAAGCTTCTTTTGTATGGTATCATTTAAACTATAGCAAAGAAAATGAAAACAAAGCCATGTTTGCCAAATTGGGTTATCCACAACGATTTGGGTACCCAGTCTTTATTATTTTAAATGAAAAAGGGGAAAGAATACACACTCAAAACAGTGAATATTTGGAAAATGGAGGTAAGGGTTACAATCAGCAAAAAGTGCAAAATTTTTTAGAAATGTGGAGCCCGAGGGTGCTACTACCTAAAATATGGGGAGACAAGTAGATTGTCCAATATCTTAATTATCAATTTTATATCAAAATAAATTTGTTAAATAATTTCATACCAAACAATAAAATATAATAATTTAGTCACTATTTCGTTTTAAATGTCCAATATAATAATATCCTATGGCGCTCAGAAGAGACCTTAAAATGTTTGATAAATTTATGTACAAGGTGCAAAATCCTTTTTACATATTCATTTTTTTATTAACAAAACTACCAAGTGCCTACTTTAGTGGGGTAAGGCTAAGGCATATTGATGAAAATAAATGTCATGTAACCGTGCCATATAAGTGGTTTTCTAAAAATCCTTTTAAAAGTACCTATTTTGCTTGCCTTGCCATGGCTGCTGAAATGAGCACTGGCGTATTAGCCATGGGACATTGTTATAAAAAAACACCTCATGTAAGTATGCTTGTAAGTAGATTGGAAGCTACATTTACCAAAAAAGCAACAGGAAGAATAACGTTTGTTTGCGAAGATGGAGAACGTATAGAAACTGCCATTAATAATGCCATTCAATATGGCAAGAGTACAACGATAAACGCCCACACTTCGGGCAAAGACAAAAATGGCGATACGGTAGCAAGTTTTATTGTTACATGGTCTTTTAGAGCAAAAATATAGGACAGATATAGTATCCTTTATCCCGCTTATTTTTTATTCTGTAAATTGCGTTTCATTAATCCTATTATCAGTTTAGTTAAGGTGCAAATTTTAGGGTTTTTTATTTTTGAAAAACAATAAAAAACATGGCTAATTTGTTCTGAATGATGTGATGGAATTGTATGGTAATTGATGTAGATTAGATTTGAATGAAACATTTTATGGCAAAAGAACTTCGAAAACAACT
>JAYSWO010000544.1:0-2713 GCA_043717975.1 Ferruginibacter sp.
CAGCCACATTTTTGGCAAGTGTATCCATTGCTGGCGCTATCCAATAAGCAGGAGAAAATGCACCAGCACTACCAAACACGTTTGGATACTTTAAAATAGCATAACTGCTAATAAGCCCGCCCAAACTGCTACCTGCAATACTGGTATTGACCGCATCTTTTTTTGTTCTGTACTTTTTATCAATAAAAGGCTTTAGCGTTTGTACTAAAAAATCCGTGTATTGTTTACCTTCTCCTTGGCCATATTCTTTTGTATTGTATGGATTGTATTCTACCAATCTTTTATCGCCACCATGATCTATGCCTACTACAATACAATATTTGCCGCTCTTTTTTTGCAAACTATCCAATACATCATCAATGCCCCATTCGCCAAAGGGTGCAGTAAATTCATCAAACAAATTTTGCCCATCATGCATATACAGCACAGGATATTTTTGTTTTGATGTAGTATAATTATTGGGTAAGTAAATCCAAATTTTTCTTTTACGTTTTAATTGTGGCATGTAAAACGAATCGCTTATTACATGTACGTTTTCAGATGCGGTATGTGTGCGAGGCTTGGTATCTTCTACCCTTCTCCAACCATGCGTGGTAATATAAATTGTTGTATCGCTTTGTAGGTTTATTATTCTATTGGCAATGTCAACTCCGTTTGTGCTATCTTCTACTGTTTCCCAACTACCTTGTGTGCATTTAAATTGATGTGTGCCTTTTCCAAAATTCTCGAGCGTAATAGCCCAAGTTTTTTCTTGCTTTGTAAATTGGTATTTTACATCATCGGGGTTCCAACTATTAAAACTGCCTGCAAGGTTTATGCGTTGGGCTTTTATGCGAGCATTATCGGTAAGTACAATATGGAGCTTGTATTGTGCAAATGATGTTGTACTAAAAAATATAATGATTAGAAGAAATCCTTTTTTCATTAATTAAAATTATGGAAATTATTTTTTGCGAAATGGAAATGATTAAACCTTTAACAATGTGTTCTCCGTTTTTATCAATTTTATTAAGTATCATAAATCAACCGCCTTTATGAATTGCACCGACCTTTAGGTCGGTGATACATAAATTCTACAAAAGGGGCTTTAGCCCCAATATTAATTGCATCGGGGCTAAAGCCCCTTCTCTACAAGTCATATTTTATCCCTGTGCTAAAGCACAGGGCAATTCATAAAGTCTCAAACAAAACATACTGCATTCTTAAAACATAGACTTGCAAATGAAAAAATTAAAAATTACTTTTATAAAAAATAGTTTCTCATGAAAAAATATTTTATCATTTTTTTTGTATTGCTTTCTGCAAAATGTTTTTCGCAAATAAATGTTGTGCCAATGCCTGCGGAGGTAAAAATGGGACAAGGAAGTTTTCTTTTAAATAAAAAAACTTCAATTTTTATTGCAGGCGGAAACTTACATAATGAAGCTGCACTATTGAATAATTATTTGCAAAAGAAAATAGGATATATTCTGCAAATAATCAAAGGTTACGAAAAAGGTAAAATGAAAAGCGAACCCATTTCAAATTGCATAACGCTAAACTATGATAGATTAGACTATAAAATATCAGGAGCATATGTATTGAAAGTAAACAAAAAAAACGTTTACATTGGAGGAGATAATCAAGAAGGCGTTTTTTATGCCATTCAAACATTACTTCAACTAATAGAAAACAGCAACACCAAACAATCCAACACCAAACCACAAACACCAAACAATAAATTACAAACAACAAACATTTATACAATCCCACAATTAAACATAACCGATTACCCCCGCTTCCCCTACCGTGGCATGCACCTAGATGTTTGCAGACATTTCTTTCCCGTTTCTTACGTAAAAAAATACATTGATTATTTAGCCGCTTACAAATACAATACTTTTCACTGGCATCTTACCGAAGACCAAGGCTGGCGTATAGAAATAAAAAAATATCCTAACCTAACCAAAGTAGGAAGTGTTAGAGATAGAACGCTCATTGGAAGATATGGCAGCAATACATATGATAGCATAAAATATGGCGGCTACTACACACAAGCACAAATAAAAGACATTGTACAATACGCCGCAGCACGCTACATCACTGTTATTCCCGAGATAGAAATGCCCGGGCACAGCACTGCTGCACTGGCTAGTTATCCATTTTTAGGTTGTACAAAAAGCCCATACAAAGTAATGGATACTTGGGGAGTATTGGACGATGTGTATTGTGCAGGTAATGATAGTACATTTACTTTTTTGCAAAATGTGTTGGATGAAGTAATGGCATTATTTCCCAGCAAGTACATACATATAGGTGGCGATGAATGCCCAAAAGAAAGATGGAAAAAATGTGCCGCTTGCCAAAAAAGAATGAAAGATAATAACCTAAAAGATGAACATGCATTGCAGAGTTATTTTATACAACGCATGGAAAAATATTTGAACAGCAAAGGCAGAAGCATTATTGGTTGGGATGAAATACTAGAAGGTGGCCTAGCACCAAATGCTACCGTAATGAGCTGGCGTGGCGAAGAAGGCGGTATAGAAGCAGCCAAACAAAACCACGATGTAATAATGACACCGGGCAGCCATTGTTACCTAGACCATAGCCAATCTAAAAACGAAGATAGCCTTACCATTGGCAGTTATTTGCCATTAGAAAAAATTTATAATTATGATCCAGTACCTGCTGTTTTAAATGCCGAACAACAAACCCATATACTCGGTGCACA
>JAYSWO010000545.1:0-2703 GCA_043717975.1 Ferruginibacter sp.
AGCCCTGCCATACCTGCCTTGTGCAGTACTCCACAAATTGCTTTCTCGCTCTGGCCAGTGTCCATGCCCAACCCTAAACTCGTATGTAAAAAAGCCAAACAACTCTGCACTTTCACTATGCATACCCGGCGGTATTGGCATCAAATAATGCACATCGCTATCAGACGATTTTGTGAGCACTTGCATGGCACTTAATCCTGCAAGGTCATCAGATTGGTTGGGCGTTATTACTCTTATGTATTCAGGGTCTATTGGCAACGGTGGTTCTTCTGGTGCTGCAAACAATTCAAAATCGTTGTTGCTTATTAATTGGTCTGGCGCATAGGCAAGTTTTCTACAATACAGTGTATCGTTCGGGTCTTGTATCGGCTCTGTAAGTTCCACCCACAAATACCGTTGCCTTGTTTCTGTTGACTCATAATTTCCATTAACAATATATGGCGAAAATGCCAAACCTACACTGGCTAGTTTTGGAACCTGAGCTGGGTTTACCGTTGTAGGTAAGGTGAGCAATTGTGGCTGCATCAATGCAGGGTTATTGCCATGGTCTTTTTTAAATTTAGCTTTTATAATGTATTCCACTTCTTGCTCATCTGGAAAACGAAGCTCTCCACTGCCATCCAATTTTAGTAAACCTGCTTTGGGTTCTATGGCATCTATAAAAACCAATATGGTTTCGTTTCTATTGATGTTTCCAAATCTATCTGCTTGCAATGCTTCAAACGACAAAGCAGATTTCATTTCTATATCGCCTAAATACAATTGATGCTCTATTTCAGCATCGGCTTTAAATTTCTTTTTTCTTTCAAAAGTAAATGCCACATCTTCCAATGCATCCCAACTCCAATCTCTATTGAGTTTGTACACTACACAACCAAGCCAGTGGTCTGCTAAATCTTCTTTGGATGCAAATGTAAGCGATGATAAATCTGGCGCAAGGCTATGTCGTATTTTGCTGCTGCAGCCAAATACAATTCTTTCGCCTTTGTTGCTTACGAGTGTTAGTCCATTACTATCTATGCCAATTTGTTTGGCTAGTCTTTGTACAATATTAGGCTTGTTGCTGGTGCCATGTCTGGTAAATAAATCTTGAATAATCCCAAGCTTTACAATAGGTTCGTCGGGTTGCAAATACACGCCTTGCACAATCGGCACGGTTTTCCATGGTTGTAGCAATACATCTTCCACAACAGATTCTTTGTATAAAAATATTTGTGTAATGTCACCAAATCGTGTTTGCTGTTCTTTGTTTCCATTAATACTTCCAAAATACACATCATCTTCTTCACACATGGCACGCATGGTTATTCTAATTTTTCTGGCGGTAGGCACTACTACATCTGCTCTTGCATCTAAGTTAGCTTTCAGCAAGGTATCGTTGTTAAATGGATCACTACCATCTGTATCAAAATTTATTAAATTCAAATTTGGCGCATCTACAAATGTAAAAGGTATGTCCAACATTTTTTCAAAATCTGCGGCGTCAAAATTTCGAGTAGTGGTATATAAATGCGCATAATTTTCTTGCCCAGTGTAGCTCAATAAATTATCTAACTTCAAAGTTTCTACTTCTACAATTATTTCTACTTTGCTTACATCTGGGTCTGCTATGCCAAGCCCAATCCTAGTGGCAGTGGCATTGTTAGGGTCGGAGTCCGCATCAGCGATGGCTTGCAATCTAGCAATGGCATCTGCTTCATCGTACTTGCCAGTAAATAAAACGGCTGGGTAGCCTAGTGTTGGTCGCTGCACATTTACAATTGGGTTGGCATCATACACTTCTTCATCTGCCACAATGGTTTCGTTGTAAAAATCCACATGGTTTTTTTCGGTCTTAATATCCATGGGGTCACCAGTATTTATGAGCAAGTTTTTAAGATTGCTAAACCTCAATTTACCTGGCTCTATAAAACGTTTAAAGTCCACCTTCTCCGACGGGTTGGGCGATTGCTTTAATGGCGATACTTCATCAGTAATAGATGGACCACCATTGCTTAAATCACACAATCGTACTCTAAAAAAATAACTCTTGCCATACAATAATTTGAATGAAATTATTTTCTCTGAAAATATTTGATTGCTATTTACAGGCATGTTGGCATCATCGTGTTTATACAATTTTGCCGCCACATCATCTTTCATTACCAAACTTTTTCCTATCCAATTGGTAAAATACATAGGTAGCCAAAACTCTTTGCCAGCTTGGCTGTCCACCTGCGATGGATATACTTGATACGGCATTTCCATTTCTTCATTTACAGCATTGCCCACTTCCACATCACCAATTTTATATACTTGGTTTGTGATAACGGTATTCAAACTTTCCCAAGCATCTGCAAGGCTTTTGCGCACATCTATTCTATAGCCAAATAATCCTAGTGGCGTATCTATTCGCTTGCCTGGCTCATCAGGATTTTCAGCCATTTGGCGTATGTACCAAATGAGTAATTGCTCATCGTCCCAACCAAGTCGTATGCCCGCATCATGCACTGGGTGTGCGCCATCATGTGTTTCTTTTAATAAATTTAAACTTACAGGTTGGTTGGAGTGAATAATTTTTGCAAAGCCATCATCGTATGCATTTACTTCTTTAAAAATACTATCCCATGGTGCTTTTGGTTCTGTAACTGCGCCGCCAAATTTATTCACTCCAACCAACCTGTAAGTTTAAATTTATTAAAAGAAACACATGATGGCGCACAC
>JAYSWO010000546.1:0-2697 GCA_043717975.1 Ferruginibacter sp.
AATTGCTTTTTTCTTTTTAAACTAACATAGGTTTTCTTTGGAGCAATGTCAAATTCGCCACCAAATTTTTTAATTTCATCAATTATTTTGTCATAATATGATTTCAAATGCTCCTTGCCTTTATACTGGGTTTCAATTAGTCCATCGGTATCAGTGGTAGAATCAGCATCAGAACCTAATACTTTCAGCGCAATTTCACTTGCATAACCATGCGTAACTTTATGGGTTTCTTTAAGAAATTTTACAATCTCACCGTGTTTGGATAGTTTTTCTTTTGTTATTATTTTTTTCCACTCGTCTAAAGAATGGCCTGTTTTCTCTTTCAGGTTTTCGAGCATTGTCTGTACTGTTTTTTCCATGATGGTAGTTTTTTAGGTTTTAACTTTTAGTTTCCACTGCTTTTTTAAGTAAATCCAATCCCTGTTGATTCATTTTTTCCATGACAGCTTTTGCACTAAAAAGCCACATAAAGAAAGCATCTGCCAAGCCTGATTCCACTTTAAAATCTTGTTTTACTTCAATGCCACTAGCCGTTTCGGTAAAATAATAATCAAAAGTTGGTTTTGCCACAAATGGTTTTTGAATATCGCATTTCATGCCTACAAATTTTTGGTCGTCAATTTTTGCAATTTCTTGAAACCCTAAATCTTTGCCCTTGTTTCCATTCCAATGGTATTGCGCACCAACTGTTCCATCTGTGCCTTTCACCTCATATTTTTGAGTTGGGTCTTCTGCCAAAAAAGGCGACCATTTAGGAAAATTGTTTAAGTATTTTACCATGTCAAACACTTGTTGGTTTGTGCCTTTAATGGTAACAGTTTTTACGATTTGAATATTTTTCAAACCATTGGCTTTGTATAAACCAAAACCAATGAATACCGCAAGCGTAATTCCAATTATTGTAAATATCATTTTGATTTTCATTTTAAAAGTTTTTTAATATGGTTTTTAAATTATTACATTGGGATAAGAGAACGTACTTCTACACTACCACCCATAAAAAGGATTGGGCATTTTTTTGCAAGCTCTGTAGCTACTTCTAAAGATTCAGCTTTCAAAACCATGTTACCACTTAAGGTTTGCGCTTCTGCAATGTGAATGCCTTCTTTGGTTGTTTGGTCTGCAAAAATTTGATTTCCTTCAAATCCTAATTGGTAAGTACTTACTAGTTTTCCTTGCATAGCAATGTTGCCAATAAATGCGCCCCATTGTTTGTGCATTTCTTGCAATTGCTCTTGTGTAGGTTGTTCGTTGGTTGGCTCAAATCTAAAGAGCAACATAAATTCGTTTGTCTGTGTCATAATTTTTAATTTTAATTGTTATTGATACAGCAAAGATGTGCGCACCATAAAAATTAAAAGTTGTCATATGACAAGAAGTTTTATTGGCTGGAAATTTCTTTTCTAATTCGACTTAGTGAGGTATCGGTTACACCTAAAAAGGTAGCAATATG
Organism: Ferruginibacter sp.; assembly: GCA_043717975.1. GTDB lineage: Bacteria > Bacteroidota > Bacteroidia > Chitinophagales > Chitinophagaceae > Ferruginibacter. Next base: position 1,454 of record JAYSWO010000546.1, read on the forward strand.
TTTTAAAGAAACATTTTGAATGATATGTGGTTTTTCTTTTAAAAGCTTTAGATATCGGTCTTTTGCTTCGTCTGCAATTAAAGAAATGCTGTGTTCTTTTAAAGCAAAATAGCTTCCTACGAGCAATCCTTTTTGTTGCTCTCTATAGTTGGGTACGCTGCCAAATAATTCTTGAAAAGATTCTACATCTATTTCCCAACAAACACAATCGGTTAATGCTTGTATATTTTCTCTGGTAGGTGCAAAAAAGAATATGGATGGGTAATCAATTACCACATCGCCTGATGCGTATAGATTAAAAGTTATGTCGTTTCCTTCTGTGTCTATAATATAAGAACGTATAAAGCCACTTTCAACAAACCAATATTTCTTTTCTACTTGTCCTTCTTTTAATAAGTAATCATTTTTATCAAATTTTACCTCTCTATATCGAGGTATAATTAGTGTTAATTCTTCTTTGGTAATACCACTTGAAGCAAAAATTTTATGTAAGAAATGTTGTTCTGTTGTTTCTGGCATATTTTCTTTTTGTATTGTGTTTTATAATATTAGCATCAAGGCTTCAACTGGGTATGGCTATTTCATTAATCCTGTCTTGTTCTGTAATTAGCTGATTATCACTTGTAATACTTTATCAAATTTAATTGTTTACTATATAACTTGTTAATTTATTAGAAAAAAATTCAGAATCAATCTACCACATCAATCTACTCCATAATAAAAGATGAATAAAGAGATAAAGATGAAATGTGCGACGCCACCGATGTTCTTCATAGCTGCTGTTCTAGCTCGGCTTATAAATAAAGCGAAGCTTATTTATGAGCCTTTTTTAAAATTCTTTAAGAATAGATAAAAATAATTGTTACAACTTGCAAAATCTTATTTGCTTATTTTCAATTACTTACACAATTTGAAACATATCAAATCATACAATCATCATTTGATACCAACTTAGTACGCCTCATATCATCATTTGCAGCGACCACCGCTTTTTACCAAGCCATCTTTGCTTTATCAATCACCACTAAAAATGATTTTTATGCAAAAGATTATCACATTATGTATCTGCCTTTTTTCTTTAAAAGCTATGGCGCAGCAAACAAAAACAGACACAAGTTTTAATAAAACACAAAAACTGACCGATGTAGTTGTAAAAAGCAAAAAGCCGTTTATAGAGCAGCAAATGGATAAAACCGTAATAAATGTGCAGGCGGATATGAGTGCCGTGGGAAGCAGTGCTTTTG
>JAYSWO010000547.1:0-17753 GCA_043717975.1 Ferruginibacter sp.
ATTTGTAGATTTGTCCATATTATCCTTTTTCTCGTAAATCAAGTATAATATAAAAGGGTGGAAAATCCACCCTTTATTTTTTTATCTCGGACAATAATAGTTATTAATATAATATTTATAAAAAACCCTCTGTTTCAAGAGGGTTTTTTGTTTACTGTATGGTAATAAACTAATTTCGCATTTCTATTCTCACAAGCACAACAGATTTCTGTAATGAGCGATGCAATAAAACACGAATGCGGCCTTGCCTTTATTCGACTTAGAAAACCTTTTAGTTATTACCAACAGCAACACAAATCCGTACTGTATGGCCTTAATAAGCTGTACTTACTCATGGAAAAGCAACACAACCGTGGGCAAGATGGTGCAGGTATTGCTGCTATAAAATTAAATACTGAACCTGGTTATCCTTTTTTGTATCGTATACGTAGCTGTGCTCAGCAGCCCATTGCAGATTTGTTTCAGCAAATAGGGAATGAAATAAATGAAATTGAAAAATACCAGCCCGATATAAAAAACCATCCGGGGTTAATGAAAGGGCATATTCCTGTTTTGGGAGAAGTATTGCTTGGCCATTTAAGATACGGTACTCAAGGAAAAAACGATGTACAATTTTGCCATCCGTTTATAAAAAAACATACCATACCAAGTAGAAATCTTACCCTTGCAGGTAATTTTAATTTGGTAAATACCGAAGAACTTTTTGCACTCATCAATAAAGTGCCTGGCGATTTTGAAAAGCAAAGCGACCTTGCTGCTATGATGGAAGTGTTGTATCATTTTCTCGTAAAAGCAGATGAAGAAAACCCTGGTAATCCAGATATTGTGGATATGCTAAGAAAAGCTGTTCCACTTTTTGATGGTGGTTTTCATGTTGGAGGTATTACGGGGAATGGTGATGGTTTTGTAGTTAGAGATGCGCATGGTATTCGTCCATCATATTATTATGTAAATGATGAAATAATTGTGGCAGCCAGCGAGCGTGCTGCTATTCGTACTGCTTTTAATTTAGAAGAAAATGAAGTGCAAGAATTAATGCCTGGCATGGCATTAATAGCAAAAGCAGATGGAAGCTATCGTATTGAAGAAATTGTGCCAGCACAAGAAAGAAAGGCATGTAGTTTTGAGCGAATTTATTTTAGTAGGGGTAGCGATGAAAAAATTTATAGAGAAAGAATAGCGCTTGGTTATAACCTTAGTCCAATCATTTTAAAAACGATAGACTACGATTTAAAGAACACCATTTTCTCTTTTATACCCAACACTGCAGAAACGGCTTTTTATGGCTTAATAAAAGGTGCCGAAGATTATCTTAACGAAATAAAAAAAGAAAGAATACTCAGCTGGAACAAAGATTTTGATGATGCAAAATTATCGGAAATGATAAACCGAAAAATACGCATCGAAAAAATTGCTATAAAAGATGTAAAACTTCGTACGTTTATTACAGAGGATAGCAGTAGAAATGAAATGGTGCAACATGTGTATGATATTACTTATGGTACGGTAAAAAAAGATGAAGATACCTTGGTGGTAATTGATGATAGCATTGTAAGAGGTACCACTTTAAAAGAAAGTATCATAAGGATGCTAAACAGATTAAAGCCTAAAAAAATAATAGTAGTATCATCTGCTCCACAAATTCGTTATCCTGATTGCTACGGCATAGATATGAGTAAGATGGGCGATTTTATTGCCTTTAAAGCAGCAGTAGCATTGTTAAAAGAAAAAGGACAAGATCATTTGTTGACAGAAATTTTAGAAAAATGCAAAGTGCTAGAGCAAGAAAATAAATTGCATACAGAGAATTTAGTGCGACTAGTTTATAAACCATTTACCCTTGGCGAAATATCTAATAAAATAGCACAACTCATTACACCAGAAGATGTAACCATACCTGTTCTAGTAATTTATCAAACAATAGAAACCTTGCATGAAGCTTGCCCTAATAATAAAGGCGATTGGTATTTTACAGGCAACTACCCAACCCCAGGTGGAAACAAAGTTTGCAACAAAGCATTTATGAATTTTATGGAAGGAAAAGATGTAAGAGGGTATTGATGCCTATTTTTACTGATTATAGAAATTAAATCATACAAAATGCAAAAGAAAAACTTGATCATTAAAAATGGTTTAGAAGGCAAAATGCTTTCTATGTTGAGTATTTTTATTTTTGCTTATTGGACTATCTCTCGTAATATAAACGTTTATCAAACAAAATTAGGTGGCGCTATTTTCGAAATATTGTGGCTACCAATGTTGGCCCTATTATTTATTATACCATTTATTGCCATATATTTTTGGAAAAAGGAAAAATACGCCTTAAAATCAATGAATTTTTTAGCATTATCTGTTATACTAATTTTAATACTCACTTTTATTTTTAGTTGATATACAATGTAACGCATGAATACTTTGATAAGGTGGGTTGATAAAATGTATTTGCGCATTCATTATAACTTCTTCACTAAAGAAAGCTTTACATAAACCAACCCTTCACTTTTCTTGCAAAAAATTATTTTAAAAATAATAGGCTAAACTAACGTTTGTTAGTTTTTTTCTTACCTTTATACCCTAAATATTTGTGCCATGCAATTACACGACTTAGAAAAAGTATTTCAAGATAAAATAGACAACGAAATAAAAATAGAACCAAAAGATTGGATGCCAGATGCCTATCGTAAAACCAATGTGCGACAAATAAGCCAGCATGCGCATAGCGAAGTAGTAGGTATGCTGCCAGAGGGGAATTGGATAAGCCGTGCACCATCTCTAAAAAGAAAGGCAATATTGATTGCCAAAGTGCAAGACGAAGCTGGGCATGGTTTGTATTTATATTCAGCAGCTGAAACCCTTGGTACAAGTCGTGAGCAAATGATAGATGATTTGCATAGTGGTAAGGCAAAATACTCTTCTATTTTTAACTATCCTACGCTCACTTGGGCAGATATGGGTGCGGTAGGCTGGCTTGTTGACGGTGCAGCCATACTAAACCAAGTAATGTTGTGTAGAACTTCGTACGGGCCTTATGCACGTGCCAATGTGCGTATATGCAAGGAAGAAAGTTTTCACCAGAGGCAAGGTTTTGAAACATTGATGGTGCTGAGCAATGGAACGCCTGAGCAAAAAGCCATGTGTCAAGATGCTATTAATCGGTGGTGGTGGCCTGCACTAATGATGTTTGGCCCAAAGGATAGCGAAAGCACCAACAACGACCAAAGCATGAAATGGAAGATAAAAAGAAAGTCGAATGATGAACTTCGTCAACAATTTATAGATATGGCTGTGCAGCAAGTAAAAGTGCTTGGCATGACTTTGCCCGATGATAAACTACAATGGAATGATGAAAGAAAGCATTATGATTTTGGAGAAATAAATTGGGATGAGTTTTGGAATGTGGTAAAAGGAAATGGACAGTGCAACAAACAACGATTGGATGCAAGAAAAAAAGCCCATGAAGAAGGTGCTTGGGTAAGAGAAGCGGCTGTGGCGTATGCAAAGAAAAAGGCAGAGCGTTTAATACAGAAAGTAGCGTAAAATTTTCCAAAAAGTTCGCAAAGGATACTGCTTTTTTAATTTGTTTTTCTTTGTGTTCTTCATTGGGTAAAATAAAAGTATCAAAATTGAAACAACACAATTATTCATTAACGGTAAATTGGACAGGCAATAATGGCGAAGGAACCAACGGTTACAAATCGTATGAAAGAAGCCATGAGATAATTGTAGATGGAAAAAAAACAATTACTGGTTCATCTGACCCAGCATTTTTGGGAGATAAAACAAAACACAATCCTGAAGATTTATTGTTGGCTTCTATAAGTAGCTGTCACATGCTTTGGTATTTACATTTGTGTAGCGATGCTGGTATTGTGGTTACAAATTATACAGATAATGCAAAAGGTATAATGGAAGAAACAGCAGATGCTGGCGGAAAATTTACTTCGGTAACTTTATACCCAACCATTACTTTAAAAAATATAGAACAAAAAGATGCTGCAAATGCATTGCATTCAAAAGCAAATGAATGGTGTTTTATTTCAAATTCTTTAAATTTTAAAGTGGGGCATGAAGTAACTTTTATTGAAGGATAATTAATTTTTTATGAACCTTACGCCTACATTAATTAAAAATAAAATCTACGAAATACGTGGTCATAAAGTAATGTTGGATTTTGACCTTGCTGAAATGTATGAAGTGGAAACAAAGAGACTAAAAGAATCTGTAAAAAGAAACCAAAGAAGGTTTCCTTCTGATTTTATGTTTACCCTTACTCAGAAAGAGTTTCAAGACTTGAGGTCGCAAATTGCGACCTCAAGTTGGGGAGGCTCAAGGTATTTGCCAAGCGCATTTACTGAGCAAGGTGTGGCTATGCTATCGAGTGTTTTGAATAGTGATAAAGCCATAGATGTAAATATTGCTATTATTCGCACCTTCGTATTGGTAAAACAATCTGTACTTGATTACAAAGATTTAAGTGAAAACTTAAAAAAATTAGAAAGAAAATCCAATAAAAACTTTAAAGAAATATTTACTGCTTTGGATTATTTGATTACGAAAAAACAAGAAGAAGATACTTTAAAAAATAGGCAACGCATAGGTTTTAAACCGGATAAAATTTAATAAAATGAAAACACACATTCAAAAATATTACTACGGCGATTTTGGTGGTGATGACAATGCAGGCAGTGAAATGAAGGTTGGTGAAACGGAGACAGCTTGGCCGCTTTGGGAAGTGTTTATACGAAGTAAACAAGGGCTTGACCATAAACATGCTGGTAGCCTACATGCGGCAGATGCGGCTATGGCAATGGAAAATGCTCGTGATGTATATACACGCAGGCAAGAAGGTGTAAGCTTATGGGTGGTAGAAAGTAAATATATTCATGCAAGTAATCCTGAAGAGGCAGGAGAAATGTATGAACCTGCTGCGGATAAAATTTATAGGCATCCAACATTTTATGATATTCCTGATGAAGTTGGGCATATGTGAGTTCAGCGAAGCTGAAAAGGAATTGGTAATTAGGAATTAGGCTTTATTGTTTGCGGTTTAAAATATTTATCAATCTTTATTCTTTAAATTAGAATGTATGAATAATTATAAAGGTTTTACTGAATTAGAATGCTATAAGAAAGGTAGAGAACTTAGAAAGTCAATTTCCTTCTTAGTGAAAAATTTTCCTAAAGAGGAGAGATATGAATTAATCTCACAAATAAAAAGATCATCAAGATCAATAACGGCAAATATTGCTGAAGGCTATGGAAGATATACCTATACAGATACGAGACACTTCTTTATTATTTCTAGGGGTTCTCTAACGGAAACAATGGAGCATTTAACAACCGCTTTTGATGAAGATTATATATCAGAAGAAGAATTAAAAAATGAATGGTTAAAATGCGAATTAGTTTTTAAGTTAATAAATGGATTTATTGCTTATTTAGATAAATCAAAGAAAGAGCAGAGAGCTAAATCCCCAATTCCTAATTCCTAATTACCAATTACAATTTATGAATCAACTAATCAACTACATACTTCACTTAGCCGATAGTACTTTGATACTTACCCAACGAAACGGCGCTTGGTGCGGGCATGGTCCAATATTAGAGCAAGACATTGCTATCACAAATATTACATTAGACTTAATAGGTCAGAGTAGAAATTTTTATCAGTATGCTGCCCAGCTAATCAACCAATCAACCAATCAATCAATTGACCAAACTGCCACGGAAGATAGCTTAGCTTATTTAAGAACGGAAAGAGAATTTAAAAACCTTTTATTGGTTGAACAAGAAAATGGGGACTGGGCGCAAACCATTTTACGTCAATTTTTCTTTAGTGTGTATCAATATTTTTTGTACGAAAAATTGCAACAAAGCAAAGATGAGCAATTGGCTGCTATTGCTGCTAAATCTTTAAAAGAAGTTACTTATCATGTAAAATGGAGTGGCGAATGGGTAATAAGACTGGGTGATGGAACTGTTGAGAGTAATGAGAGAATGCAAAAAGCCATTCTTGTACTTTGGCAATATACAGGAGAGATGTTTATACCATCAGACTTTGAAAAAGCTTTAGCAGAAGAAAATATTATTCCAGATGTATCATCATTAAAAGATACATGGATGGAAAAAGTGAAAGCTGTTTTTGATGAGGCTGCAACCTCCTCTCCATTTGGGGGAGGTTGGGAGGGAGCTGTTTTTATGCAGCAAGGCGGTAAGAATGGTACGCATACCGAAAAGCTCGGTTATATACTTTCAGAAATGCAATATTTACAAAGGGTGTATCCTGGAGCGGAATGGTAGAGAGCCCCCTAAATCCCCCGAAGGGGGACTTGTGAACGTTACAATAATTTAAAGATCTTTTGATGTGCAAAATTTAAACTCAGGCAATAGCATAAACATAGATAAAATTTGGGTACTACTCGAAGAAGTTTGCGACCCCGAAATTCCTGTATTGTCTATTTTAGATTTAGGAATTGTAAGAGATATAAAAATAATTGATGGTGAAGTAGAAGTAATCATAACCCCAACTTACAGTGGCTGTCCTGCAATGGATGCTATAAGTATGGATATTAGATTTAAGTTAATAGAACATGGGTATAAAAAAATAAAAATCACATCTGTTCTTGCACCTGTATGGACAACAGATTGGATGACGGAAGCTGGAAAAGAAAAACTAAAAGCATATGGCATTGCTCCACCAAAATTTTCAAAAGATGTATCTGATGATTTACCTGAATGCCCACAATGCAAATCACCCAATACCAAATTGCTAAGCCAATTTGGCTCTACTGCATGCAAAGCTTTATACCAATGCAACGATTGTAAAGAGCCGTTTGATTATTTTAAATGCCATTAGGAAGATTGTAGATTTATTATTTTTGATTTAAGATTACAGCCTTCCTCAAATTACATATTATTTCTTTTCCAAAATTTCCACCCGCTTCATAAGTACTTCTAATTTATCTTTCAAATCATTGTTTTCTTTTTTCATTTCATCCATTTGTTTTTGTTGCTCCTGTATAGCTTTAATAGCAATTACACCAAGCCCACTATAATCCATGGTAAGCACAGGTTTTGTTATTTCCCTATCGTATCGTTGGTAAACAAGTTCAGGAAAAAATGGTTGAATATCTTGCGCCATAAAACCTAGCATTCCCCTATCTGTATCTTTACTATCCAAATAATTATAACTGTAAGCGGGTAATTGTAAAACCGATTCCAGTACAGATTTCATGGGTATAATATTCTTTTTCTTGGTACGATCTGATAACGCTGAATACACACCCGTTACCCTATCAATATTTGCACGGAGAGAACCGTTGCTATAAAAATTTAGTGAGCTATCAATGCTACTTACATACAAACCCCATTTTAAAACAGTGCTACTTGGATGCCTAAGCGAGAGTTGATCTCCATTGCTAAAACCTTTTATCTGCAAACGACCTTCAGTTACATTATTGATATCGGTTGGGTAAACACCAATACCTACATTATGGCGAAACATGGCTAAAGAAGGCGTATCAGCAGTGGCAGTATTTTGTGGCGGTGCAGTTACATAAAAAGCAAGCCCCTGTGTTTGCGTAGTTGCAGTTGTTCCCTTCCGATCAATATATGAAGATATAGCAACATTGTTTGCAGTGCCAGATGCGCCATCCGTGGTAAGGTAATTCATTTCAAAAATGATGGAGGTTTTTTGCAGCGAATCCCAGCCTGCCGTTGTTTTTCGATTAACGCCAGTAAGCACCAAGGCCGTAATATTTTTTTTAGCATTCAACAAAGCAGAGTCTATTTTCTTTAAAATTTTTACTTTTGGATTATAGTTGAAAGAAGTACCCGTATAGCCATCCATTATTTCCACACCATCCAATGTATCTCTTAATTGTATGCCTAGTAAGCCGCCATCTTTCCATTTATTATCCGTTAAATTATCTGCTAATCTTACCCACGATAAAGCATTGGTACTGTACCAATAGTAGCCTCTTGCCATATCGTTTTTTACACCAGGTTGTACGGTATTATAAACAACCAAGCCATTTGCTGGGCTTGGTATACTGGTTACATCTTTCAAACTATCGATAGATACTTGTGGAAATAAAACGCCTTTACTGGTGCTACTTACATCTAGCATAGCGGATGCTGCTGGAGGATTGCCAAATATGTTTATGGCTACTTGTGCTTTTGCTAATAACGCAATTAATGTAAACGTGATGGTAAAAATTAGATAACGCATGGTAATAGTTTTTAGCGGATAAAATTATACTCTATAACACATTAAAAAAATACCACATTTGGGCTATGCATTTAAGTATAAAGAATTGTTTTATAGTTATAAGATTTTAAGAAAAAACAAAACCGGTGACTGTAACTAACTAGTTTTAGTTACTTGGTTAAAATATAATTATCAAGTATTTAAAAATTTGACATTCTCCTACCAGCTTCTTATCATTTACACGGACTATCTAAAAATTTATTTATGCTCCAATTTATCTAACCTTTTCATTAACACATTTAAATTATTCTTCAATTCGTCATTCTCTTTTTTTAATGCTTGAATACAAGCCAAAGCAACACCCGCCGGATCAATGGTAGAAATACTTTCATCATCTAATCCTACCTGAAAAGCCGCATAAAAATCTTGCGCCATTGGGCCAATATGATACTCATTAGTGCCTTTGTATTTCCATCGGCTAAGGGGCATGCCCATTACTTTTTGTAATAAATCTTGTTCTTGTACTACTACAATATCCTCTTTTAAATTTCTATCGCTAGTATTTGTCCAAACTCCTCCATCGGTTAAATATGCTCCATTACCATTGCCTGCTCCTGTACCCACTTTAAAGGCTTGGTTGGCAGGTGATGTTTGTCTGCCAAACACCCATTTTTCTACAGCACCGTTTCCAAAAGCCATGGTATTTATGCTACTTACCCTTCCTTCGCTTCCAATAACGGTTGTGTTGGATAAATTTCCTACAGTTGTGTTGGCATCATACCCCAATGCTGTATTATAAAAGCCACCAACATTTACAGAAAGTGCACTCGAACCAACAGCCGTATTAAATGCGGCACTATTGCCATTGGTATTTAACAATGCAGAATATCCTACGCCTGTATTTTCGCCAGTGCCATCGTCATCAAAATTGCTCAACACTTCATCTCCAATAGCCACATTTCTGTTTGAAGTAAATAGATCCTGTAATGCACGTTTTCCCATAGCTACATTACTAATACCAGTTACAGACAGCGACGTGGTTTGGTAGCCAAAAGTAGTATTGGTAAATCCCAATACACCGGAGTGAATATTGTTTAACCTAAAAGGAATAGAGGCAAGATTTGTACTACCAATAAATTGAACGGCAGGCTGCACCACATTACCTTTTACCCGCCAGTCGCTAGACTCATTGCTACTAAAATTACTTTCAGTAATAAACCCTGTCCAAACACTGTCATTCCAGTAATAATAACCAGGTTTTACATCTGCTGAATCTTTTAAATTAAATACTAATAACGATTTTGCAGGGCCAGGAATAGTGGCAATATCTGTAGAATTTTTTAACGTAACCCTTGGTACAAGCATGCCCTTATTTGCGGCTGTTACATCTAACCTTGCACTTTGGTGTGGTGTACTAGTACCAATACCTACATTTTGAGAATGTGCAAATAAACCCTGCAATGCCAATGCGAAAACAAAAATTATTTTTTTCATACTGTAAATTTTAATGAGTATAAAAGTGGAATAAATTGTTATGTGTTTGTTCACCTAGTTGGGTGATTTTTATTGCCCATTTATTTTTAATAAAACTCCTGATAATGGATTGTCTTTTACGGTATAGCAAATTGCCTCAACCATAGCCAATGCAATTTTGCTGCCTCCATCCAATGGTTATCGCCATTGGGATATGCATGCCCTAATCCACTTACTACTACAAAACTAAAAATATTAAGCGGGTCACCACTGGGTACAGTATAGGTAGCTGTAAGTGCTGTAGTGCTGTCTCCTGTTAGTGTAAATGTATTGTTTAATCCAAAATTATTGATATACAGTCGTGCTATTCTATATACTAAATTACCAGGTGTTTGCAATAAATTAGAAAACGAATCTAATGGTATAGCCGGACCAGTATTGCCTGGGCCATAATCTTGATTACCCACTTGATAGCCCACTGGTAATTTTCTTATTGGGGTATAAACGGTGTTGGTATAAAATGATACAGAATTACTAATAACTGCAGCTAAAACATCTCCCATTAAAATACTGCATTTTGCAGCCATTTGCCCACCATTAGAAAAGCCTACCAAGTAAACTTTGCTTGTATCCACATTAAATTTTTGCCGCAATTCTGTTATTACTTTTCTCAAAAACTTTATATCGTCCCTTGGTGTTTCGCTAGCACAAAAAGTCCATTCGGCATCGGGTGGTGTGTTCCATTTAGTGGTTGTTCTGGTACCAGTGGTTACATTAATGCAATACTTCCACGATGTTGGAAATACCGTAAGAATATTTTCATCTTCTCCTACTTCTTTCCAGCCACATTTTTCGTACATGGTTTCCCCTGTTTGGCTGGTACCATGTAGCATAAATACCACTTTTGTGGGGCTGGTAAGATTGTACCCTTGCGGTACATGCACTAGGTACTCTCTAATATCACCATCTACCCTTGTGGTAAATTTATTTTTGCCTCTTACAAATGGATTAGCCGTACTAATGATCACATCCCAACTTTTTCCATTCCATACATAAAAACCGGCACCACCTGGCAACGTAGTATTTGTATTAAAAACGATTAGGGATACAGCAGGTTTACGAACTGTAATACTATCAGTAAGACTGGTGAGCAATACCCTTGGGAGTAAAACACCTTTGTTGTTGCTTTTTATATCTAGCATAGCACTGCTATCGGGTGCAGCGCCGTTTGTGTTTATACCTACAGATTGTGCACTACAGAGTGTAACAAAAATTAATAATTTAAAAAGTATTAGTAGTTTTTTCATACCCAGTGTATTTAAGAACAATAATGATTATTTGGAATGATACTTTTTTCACCTGATTGGGTGGTTTTACTCTCTCACAGCTATTACCATCCACCTGCTATCTGTACTACTGTATTGCATGGTAACAGAGCCATTGCCAACTGTTACTATATCTCCTCCACTTAATGTGTTGATACGATTTACAGTACTCGATGCACTGGTTGTCTGGCTTACAATGGTCATGTTTTGCCCTGTGAGGTTGAGTACTGTTAGTATTTTACCATCTACACCGCTCGTAAAACCAGATATTGAAAAATCCGCCGTAGGACTCTCTACACTTATAAAACTGTATCTGCCTGGGTTTACATCGTTGTTTGTACCATTTATAACATTAACTATGTTTTTACTATATGCTACATCTCCATCTACATCAAAAAGCGTTTCGGGATTAGATGTACCAATACCAACATTGCCATCTTTTCTTACTAAAAGTGCATTAGTTCTATTTAAAATAGAAGAGCCATTGCCTATAATGAAAAGCGGTGTGTTGGATGTTAAAGAACCTTGTGTGGAAAGCACAGCGTCATTATATGAGCCTATAACCAATGAGCCAAAACCACGTGCAATAGTACCAATGCCTATAGCTGTTGAGTTCTCGCTTGAAGCCTCTGTATTAAAACCAGAGGTGACTGCGTTTTTACCTGTTGCGTTTGTTATAAGCCCATTTGCAATAGCGTTTTCACCGGAAGCAGTCGAATTATTTCCACTTGCGATTGCATTGCTACCCGAAGCTAATGAACCGTTTCCCCAAGCAGATGCATTTGTGCCTGTAGCTTGCGTGGATATGCCCCATGCACTCGTTCTTAAACCACTGGCTTTTGTATCGTAACCCCCAGCAAAAGAATAGTCACCAATATTATTTTTATTCCAATTGCTACCTAAAACATAACCAACCCTAAATGCTGCTTTATCGGCATACCACATCATTCTTCTACCATCACCGCTTGTAGGTGGGTTATCGGGTGTAGGATTAACATCGCCTACTGCAGAAAACAACACATTGCTATCTACCACATGCAGGCGTGCTGTTGGGTTTACGATACCAATACCTGCATTACCATTTTGTAATACGGTAATGGCATTGCTCCTTATTGAGTTTGAAGTACCATTGCCAATTTCAAAAATTCGATTGGAACTAGCGATATCAGTAGCATTAGCAGTATATATTGTATCGTTGAAAAGCCCTGTGGCAAAACCTCCAAAAGATTTTGATTTTAAATATCTGCCATGTGAAGATGAATAATCAGCACTTGCAGTAGAAAAACTTCCCATTGCGGTAGCACTTGTTCCTGTGCCGTTATTTACAGCTCCCATGCTCACAGCATAACTACCCGTGCTGCTATTATTGTATCCTATAGCAGTAGCTCCCCCTCCGCTTGCTATAGAACTAAGACCCATTGCTACGGTATTAAAACCTGTAGCTTGAGTGCCATTGCCCACAGCAAAACTTTCATTAGATGTAGCTATACTACCAAAGCCCATAGCAACGGAGTGCTGGCCAGATGCTTGATTACTGCTACCCGCAGCAAAAGAGTAGCTGCCAATATTATTTTTATCCCATTCTTGATTCACTACATGACCTGCCCTAAAAGCACCCTTATCTGCATACCACATCATTCTTCTACCAGCCCCACTTATAGGCGGATTGCCAGGTGTGGCAGACGCTGCACCTGTGGCAGAAAATACCACACTGCTATCCGTTACTTGTAATCTTGCTTTTGGTAATAAAGTGCCGATGCCTACATTTTGGGCAAATAAGATTGTGCAAGAAACAGAAAGTGCGATTAGGAAAAATATTTTTTTCATACCCTAAAAATTAAGGGTATAAAATTGTAAAAAATAAATAAGTATTTGTTCACCCATCTGGGTGATTTATTAAAGAGAAAAATCATTTTGCCATTAACCCCCTAAGCTTTGCCATTAACCCATAGCGTGTATTCGAATCTAATTTTATGTAGATACTTTTTAGGTGGGTTTTTACCGTGTTTTCAGAAATGAACAATTGAGAAGCTATTTGTTTATTGGTTATGCCTTCATAAACCAATTGAAGTACTTCAAATTCTCTTTCGCTAAACGGATCTAAAAGTGCACTGTTTATTTTATGCGATAAAAGTTTTGGGAGCTGTTTATTTACTTGTGAGGAGTGGTTAGCAATAGCAATTTCTACAGACGCTTGTAATGTTTTTTCATTAAATGGTTTTACAATATAACCACTAGGGTTTACTTCTTTTGCCCTGTTTAAAGTATGCTTATCAGAATGTGCTGTAAGAAATAAAAAAGGTATTTGGTAAGTAACATTTATTATTTGTGCTATGCTTATACCATCTTCTCCTCCTTCTAAATTAATATCTAAAATAACCGCATCGGGTGTATTTATTTGTAATTGCTGTAAGGCTTCTTCGCTATCGTATGCAATGCCACTTACTTCAAAGTCTTCATTATCTAAGTACGCAGCAATATGTTCTGCTATTGCGGGCTCATCTTCTACAATTAATATTCTTAGCTTACTCATGCCATGGCGTATTTTGTAATATTTATTTTTATAGAAGCTCCATTATCATTTTTAATTTCTACTACCGCTTTTAGTTTTTGTGCAAATGCTCGTATCATACGAAGACCAAAAGAGCTTGCAGTTTTTGAATCTAGTTCCAGCGGAAAACCAGGGCCATTGTCTTTTACGCTTAATTGTAATTGTTTGTTTTGCTCATGCAAATGTATTTCTAAAACACCTCTAGCTACAGCATTGTCCGCCGTATCCTTAGGAAAAGCATATTTAAATGCATTGGTTAATAATTCATTTAAAATTAAACCAATAGGAATCATCGTATCTACATCTAAATTTAAGTCTTCTATATCGGAATGTATGTTTACTTTATCGTTGGATATATTATAGGAGTCGCATAGATTTTGTAATAAATTATTAATATATTGTTTTGCTTTTATGCCTTTCAAATTATCTTCACTATATAAATTTTGGTGAATCAGTGCCATACTTTGCACCCTATTTTTTCCTTCTTTTACCGCATCGGATGCATGTTGGTCTTTTATAGAAATGCTTTGTAAATCCAGAAGGCTGCTCACAATTTGCATATTATTTTTTACCCTGTGGTGAATTTCTTTCATTAATATTTCTAAATTGTACGCTTGTTTTTGAATAATAGCATTTTTGTTTTTTTGCTTTTTATATAAAGTAAAAATAGAAAAACCTGAAAATAGAAGCAGCGCAATTCCACCAGTAAGCAGCCAAGTTATTTGCTTGTTTTTTGCCAATTGGTTTGTTTGTAAATTATTCTCTCTAGCCAATGCTTCTTTTAATAGTTGTTCTTTTGTAAGCTGAGATTGTTTTAAATTGTTTTCACTTACCAATAGACCATTGTAGGCTTGTTCGCTTTCTACAATGGAGTCCATCAAGCTGTTTTGCCTTGTAAGTAAAACATAGTTTTTTTGTTGTTCAATAATAGCTAGCTGCTTTAATTCATTTTCTTTAAAAAGCGTTTTTCTGTTTTGTATTTCATTGGCAATGGTTGCTGCATCTAACTTACCTTTTGTTTGCAACAATGCAATTTCTTTTTGTTTTTTATCAGATTCATATTTGCCTTCTAATTCCATTGCAATATTTCTACGTTGAATATTACTAATACTATCTTTTAATATAAACAACCTGTCTGCTGTTTTTTCGGCTTCCATATGGCTATTCATCTTTTTGTATAAACCATACTTTACTTTGTTGCTTACATATTCTGTATAAATATCCCTATTGGTTAATGCCAGTGTTTCATTTTCGGCAGCAAATTGCAAAGCCTTTTCGTATTGCTTATTTTTTTCGTATAAATTAATAAGATAGCCGTTGGTTAAGTAAACACTTAATAGGGCACCTGAATGTATACATGCTTCTTTTACTTTTGTAATAAACTTAACCCGATCCTCTAATTTATCTGACTGCCATTGTACCATCATTAAGTTGTGTGAAGGTTCTTTACCGTCTTTCATTTTCCGTAAGGCCATCAATTGATTATACTCTTCTATCAATTTTGCAAACCCATCATGCTTTTGTGTTACATAAAATAAATTGGCAAACATTGTAAGTACATACCCATGGTCGGGTTTTCCTTCTTTACCGGCCGTAAGCTGGTATGCCTGCTGATAATATTTTTCTGATTCAGCAAAATTATCTGTATGTAAAAAAACTTCGCCAATAGCTGTATAAGGTAACCAATTGCGATAAGGAAACTTTTTATTGTTGTAATCCACACAATCAAAAAAGTATTTTAAAGCAGAATCTTTTTTTTGTAAACCACTATAACAATTGCCAGCAATTAATAAGGCACTATTTTTTAATTCGTAAGAATCAACATTTTTAAGCAATGAAAAAGCATCATTTATATAAGGTAAGCCCTTTGCATATTTTCCTTGCATATATTTTGAGTTAGCAAGCTCTACATTATACTTTGCCATTGTTTCAGCATCATTCGTTTTTTTTGCAAACTGGTAACCACTAATTAACCAATAATCGGCACTATCAAAATTGCCTTTACGAAAATTTTTTCGGGCTAAATAAAAAATCGTATCTGCCTTTTGTTTATCGGATAGGTTACCATTTAGCATAGGTGTACTAGCTTGACAGAACACATCAATGGAAATAAAAAGAAAAATACATGACGATATAATCAGCTTTGCAAGCATAAAAAAATTTGATTGCACTAAAGTAAACGTAAGTTATTAAAACATTTTCACCTGTTTGGGTGGTTTTAAAAATAAATACCAGATTTATTAAGCAAATATTCAATGGCAATAGATGTTTTATTCTATATCTTACTAACCTACTTCAACTATTTATTATCTTTATACTTGCCAATTTCCTATTTTTGTGCATATGGATATTTCAATTTATTTTGAAGAGATTGGGCAAGTTACATTTGCTTTTATTATAGGTGCTGTTATTGGTATAGAAAGAGAATTTCGCAGCAAGCCTGCGGGGTTTCGTACCATGATATTAATTTGTGTAGGCTCTTGCTTGTACACCATTATTTCTAAAGATATCCGCTTTGGCTCTGCGGATAGAATAGCCAGTAATATTGTAACAGGTATTGGTTTTATTGGTGCTGGTGTTATTTTTAAAGAAGGCATAACGGTAAATGGTTTAACTACCGCTGCCTTGATTTGGATAACCGCTGCATTGGGTATGGCCATTGGTTATCATAATTATCCATTGGCAACTGTTGTTTCTATTATGATTGTAATTGTATTGTTTGTATTGGAGCCTGTGCAACGATACATCAATAGATTGCATCGTGTAAAAGATTATAAAATAAGAATATTGCCGAATGGAGTTTTCTTTAAAAAAGAAATGGAAGATTTTTTTGAGAAATACGATATGACTTTTCGTTGTATGAAAACAGCAAAAGAAAATATGGATGCGGTGTATATTTATAGAGTTGGTTCTAAAGATAGAAACTACGATGAAGTAAATAATTTTTTATTGAAACACCAAGATGTAAAAAGTTTTGAAGTATAAATTAAATGTATAAATATGTCTTCTATTTTATTTGAAATAAAAAACGGCGTTGCTATTATCACACTAAACAGACCCGATAAGTTTAATAGCTTCAACAGGGAAATGGCGCTGCTCATGCAAAAGTATTTGGATGAGTGTGCAATACTATCTACCATTAGAGCTGTGCTTATAACTGGTAATGGAAAGGCCTTTTCCGCAGGGCAAGATATTGCCGAGCTTACCGGTGAAAATGCAATCGGTATAGATAAAATTTTGAGTGAACATTACAACCCTATTGTAACAAGAATAAGAAACCTGCAAATGCCAGTAGTAGCTGCGGTAAACGGTGTAGCGGCTGGTGCTGGTGCTAATATTGCTTTGTGTTGCGATGTTGTGTTGGCTTCTTCTTCAGCATCTTTTATACAAGCGTTTTCTAAAATTGGGTTAATACCGGATAGCGGCGGCACCTATTTTTTACCAAGGCTTATTGGGTTTCAAAAAGCAAGCGCATTGATGATGACAGGCGATAAAGTAACTGCTGTGGAAGCAGAAAAAATGGGTATGATTTATAAAGTAATTGACGAAGCCACTTTTGCAGACGAATCATATAAACAAGCACTCACACTGGCACAAATGCCTACACAAGGTTTGGCATTTACAAAAACTGCATTAAACAATTCTATTCATGCTACATTTCATGAGCAATTGTTAGAGGAAGATAGACTACAGCGTAAAGCGGCTAGTACGGCAGATTATACAGAAGGTATAAATGCATTTTTGGAAAAAAGAAAACCAACTTTCACAGGAAAATAAGTATTGAATATGAGAGAAGGAAAACAATACATTGCGCAATTAAACATGAGTAAAATGCTTGGGCCAAATATAGATGACCCAAGTATGAAAGATTTTGTAGCCCAATTAGATGAAATAAATTTATTGGGAGAGCAAAGCAAAGGATTTGTTTGGCGATTAAAATCTGATGAAGGTAATGCTACTAACTATAACCCGTACAATGACGATCGTATAATTGTAAATTTTACAGTATGGGAAACTGTAGAGGAATTAAAAGATTTTGTTTATAACACAGCCCATATGCTTGTAATGAAAGACAGAAAAAAATGGTTTGAAAATTTAGGCCAACCTAGCTATGTATTGTGGTATGTTGATGAAGGTAAAATACCAACTATTGAAGACGCTGTTACAAGGCTTGCATACTTGCAAAAGAATGGAG
>JAYSWO010000548.1:0-2689 GCA_043717975.1 Ferruginibacter sp.
TTCTTGCGCTTTTTTCATCGAGGGTATTTAAAATCCCTCACCTGCGTTTGTGTATTCTCAATGCGGTTAAGTTAAGCAAGTATTGCTTTTTTAACAGAGAGTTTCTACTTAGGGAAGTCAAGCTTTTAAAGCTTGACTTCCCTTTGGCTAAACCCTTAACTTAACAGCATTGCTGTCTTCATCAATGCTTTTACTCAATAAACAGCGGTTTTAAAACCATCTCTACAAATAACAAAACAAATCGTACAGTTTTTTTGTAAGTACGCCCCTTTACTCCTACCTTTGCGCCCGAAAAACAAGCCTAATCCATAGGCTTAGATATAAATTAACCAACGTAACAGATAATTTATGGTAGAAATTAAACCAGACGAAATTTCGGCGATACTTCGTCAGCAATTAAGCAATTTTAATGCAGGGGCAAACTTAGAAGAAGTAGGTACTGTATTGCAAGTAGGTGATGGTATTGCTCGTGTATATGGGCTAAACAATGTACGCTCGGGTGAGCTTGTAGAGTTTGATAATGGTGTAAAAGCCATTGCCCTTAACCTTGAGGAAGACAATGTGGGTGTGGTTTTGATGGGTGATAGTGGCGAAATTCGTGAAGGTGATAAAGTAAAACGCACTGGTCAAATTGCCTCTATAAAAGTGGGCGAAGGAATGTGTGGTAGAGTTATTAACACTTTGGGTACACCAATAGATGGTAAAGGGCCATTGGTAGGTGAGTTATACGAAATGCCTTTGGAAAGAAAAGCACCAGGTGTAATTTTTCGTGAGCCAGTAACGGAGCCTTTGCAAACTGGTATTAAAGCTATTGATGCCATGATTCCAGTTGGTCGTGGGCAGCGTGAATTGATTATTGGTGATCGTCAAACTGGTAAATCTGCCATTGCCATTGATACCATCATAAACCAAAAAGAATTTTATGCAGCTGGCAAGCCAGTGTATTGTATATATGTAGCTATTGGGCAAAAAGCTTCTACCATTGCTGGTGTAATGAAAACATTGGAAGAAAATGGAGCAATGGCTTACACAACTATTGTTGCAGCTTCTGCTTCTGAACCAGCTCCATTACAGTTCTACGCTCCGTTTGCGGGTGCAGCTATAGGAGAATTTTTTAGAGATACTGGTCGTCCTGCATTAATTATTTATGATGATTTATCTAAGCAAGCAGTAGCATACCGTGAGGTTTCTTTATTGCTTCGTCGTCCGCCAGGGCGTGAGGCTTACCCTGGAGATGTATTCTACTTGCATAGTCGTTTATTAGAAAGAGCAGCAAAGGTTGTTTCTAAAGATGAAATAGCTCGTCAGATGAATGATTTGCCAGAATCTATTAAACATTTGGTAAAAGGTGGTGGTTCGTTAACGGCATTGCCAATTATTGAAACACAAGCTGGTGACGTATCTGCCTATATTCCTACCAACGTAATTTCTATTACCGACGGACAAATTTTCTTAGAAGGAAACTTATTTAATGCAGGTATTCGTCCTGCTATTAACGTGGGTATTTCCGTTAGTCGTGTGGGTGGTAATGCACAAATAAAATCGATGAAAAAAGTGGCGGGTACACTTAAATTGGATCAAGCATTGTACCGAGAGCTTGAAGCGTTTTCTAAATTTGGTGGCGACTTGGATGCTGCTACAAAAAATGTAATTGATAAAGGTGCTCGTAATGTGGAAATTTTGAAACAACCACAATACTCGCCTTATGCTGTAGAAAAACAAGTAGCCATTATTTACTTAGGTACACAAGGTTTATTGAAAAATGTATCGGTGAAAAGAGTTAAAGAATTTGAAGAACATTTTTTAACAGAGATGAACAACAAATTGCCAGAGGTAATGGCAGATTTTAAAAAAGGCGCTTTACCAGAAGAAGGAATAAAAAAAATGGTAGAATTGGCAAATGGTATTATACCGTTGTACAAATAAATTATCATTTCAAATTATAGTAAGAGAGGACGTTTCAAAAAGAGGCGTCCTCTTTTGTTTTGAGAAAATGTTTATTTATTTCGTTGATATCACCCGCTAATAATTCCCCATTTTATAACAATTACCAAATTTTACTTACTTTTATTATACAATTTAAAACCAACAAACCCTTTTACCATTGCAACTAACTATTGCATGTTTATTTGCACACCCAAAATGAAAACAACATTTTACAAAATTTTATTGCACAGTATTATTATTGTGAGTTTACTTTTTGGAAGTAAGGGTTATGGGCAGGGGTATATTGCTTCATCAAAGTATTTGGGAGATAGTGCAGTAGGGGATAATTCTAAAAAAACTATAATAAGTAACGGTGAAACTTATATACTAAGCTCTAAATATTGTAATACTAATTGCCCAATAACATTTGGCGGGGAGTATGATATAAAAGTGACAAAATTAGATATAGAAGGGTCTATTATCTGGAGTAGATTTATAGGAGGAAGTTTAAAAGATGAAGGGGTTGATATGAAATTATATAATGGGTCATTGTATATTGTAGGAAGAACAAAATCTCCAAATTATCCAGTCACAAATAGTAGTGCATTAACAGGTACACATAGTAATGCAGTATATACCAAAATAGATGCTAATACAGGCGCAATACAATTTTCTACATATTTAAGCATTGATATTTATTATGAAGGGTCATTAGGCATTAATATTACCAATGATTATATTTATGTATGGGGAGATGTTGGGG
>JAYSWO010000549.1:0-17700 GCA_043717975.1 Ferruginibacter sp.
TATCCGTATTCTTTACAATGAGAAATTATCTCTGCGAAATTGTTTGCTTCATTTGCCATAGCTGCAAATATAAAGATTGCTAGGCTTTTATTGGCTGTGTAAGATAGAAAGTTGATGAAGATATAATGTGTATTTGAGCAAGTTTAAAAAGGTAGTCATTCTTCTACAACCCTTAGTATTATTATGATTTTCAGAAATTTAAGCTCCATTTACACAATATTCCTTTCAAATATGAGTTTACAGCGAAACTAATAAATTACAATTTCAAAACCATAATTGTAATGGCTTTAAAATAACCAATATCTTATGAAAACTACGTTTAATGTAGCGCTAATAGCTACTATTACAGTCTTTACATCTTGCCAAAAAGATTTTAGTGAAGAATACGGAAATTTACAAACAACAATCGCTTCAGACAACACAAATAACCTTGGCGTAAACAATTGCAAAGCCAACCCATATTTTCCTGTATGTACTGGGTCGGCATATAATTATACTGAAACAAGGGGTTCAATAGCACCCGGCAATGAGCTAGGAGCTCCCAATAATTATACTTTACAATATTTAGGTGATACAACGATTGAGAATAAAATTTACCAAAAAATAAAAAGCTATGGCTCTGTAGTGGTTTTTTATAATAACACAGATGCGGTGTTGTCTCAAATTGTTTTAAATGAAAATATCCAAACAAATGGAACCGTTCCTTATTATAAATATACACTTGTAAAAAGTAATGAGCCTGTAGGTGCTACTTGGAGAGACGTATTATCACTACCTGCCAACCAAACAGAAACCAATGATTATACCATTGTTGCTAAAGGCATTACTAGAACTGTTTTTGGTATTACTTATAATGATGTAATTCATGTTAGGCAAGATGTTCGTTATAGTCTTTATGGCAATAGTATTTATAATCATAGCGATAAATACATGGCAAAAGGAATTGGGTTAATTGAAAATATTACTTACGACGATTCAAATGGGGGTAATGTGTTTTCGCATCGCAAATTAATTAGCTCAATTATTCCATAATAAAATACAATCAGCTAAAGTATAAAAAGACAGATGCCAACTTTTTTAAGTTGGCATCTGTCTTTTATAAATGTCTCAAATAATAATCTGGATTATCTAAAAACGTTTTTGTAATACGATAATGATCCGTTTCTCTATATTCTACTTTCTTCATTGAGTCTTCTTGTATTTCGTAAATACTCGCATTGGGTATGCCCATGAGTATGGGCGAGTGTGTGGCTATGATGAATTGTGCATTTTTCATTTTTACAATTTCCAAAATAAGAGAAATTAAAGACAACTGTTTTATTGGCGATAATGCGGCCTCGGGCTCATCTAATAAAAAAATACCTTTATCTCCAATACGAGTTTGCAATATTTTTAAAAAAGCTTCACCATGCGAATAGGCTTGCATATTTGAGCCATAATTTTTTCGCATTTCTCGCAAATTATAATTCATACTTTCACTCATTTTGTCAATAATACGATCGTCCACTTGCCCTTTTAGTTCAATTAAATCAACAGCTATTTTTTTATTTTCATTTTCTACTGAGTTTACAAAATCACTAAAATCTTCTGCTCTAAAAAAGAAACCTTTAAAAGTTTCTCTTTTCCAATTTATCTCTAAAAATGGTTCTATTATTTCTGATGCTTCAAAGCCTGAACGCTCATGATGCTTTATACCACCGCCTATTAATGGAAAATTAAGTTTGTATGCAATGCTTTCTAGCAAGGTAGATTTACCACTGCCATTGTCCCCCACAAAAATGGTAATGCCTTTATTTAGCTCAATATTTTTTGCAAATTGTACAGCTGGTATATTGAAAGGAAAAGGGTTTTGCTTTTCTGTGTTTATGGTGAAGGAATTGATGAAGGGCATTGTACTAAATTTGATACTGCAATTTATGAAAGAAAGTTTTGTATTTTTTGAATGTTCATTTTAATTGCAGCGACCTTTAAGTTGGTGGTAGAAATAAATTCTATAAGGGTACTTTATCCGCAAAAAAATAATATCGGGGCTAAAGCCCCTTTTTAAAATTGCATTTTGCCCCTGTGCTAAAGCACAGGGCAATCAATACATTTCTTTGTATAATAAAAAAAATCCGAAAAAAATGTACCGCTTGCATTATTGCCCAATTGAAAAACCAAAGATGAAGAGCTGCGGGATGGGCAGTAGTAGCTCTTGCACAAATACACTTTACAGTATAAAACTGCTACCGTGCAAGACTACTACAGACAACCCGAACCGCTGCCCATACTTGTTTGTAGCCCACAGCCCTAAACCTGTATTTATTTTTTTATAATTTTTGCGGCTAATATTTTTCTGGCTTCGTGTGTTTCATCTCCTTCAAAAGCATCTTTGGGGATAATAAAAAATGAGCGTGGGTTAAAATACAAATGAAAAAAATGTGGGCTCTCCATCCATGTACTAAAGCTACTCCAATCCCACCCCTTGTGGCCACGATCGTTTTCTATAGCAAATTGTTCTCTGCCGAGTACCGCACGAAATGAATCTTTAAATGTGGCAGACTGCCTGTAAATAATTTGTGGCAATACAAACCAAAATAATATCATTAAAAAAAACCATAGCACAGAGCTTATCAAAAATGCTAAGGGACTTACTTTTTTAAAAAAGAATAATGCGGCAGATGCAATAGCAAAGATATTTACAAGCACCATCATTATTTTTATTTCGGGGCGACTCATAAAATGATAACGCAGGGCTTGTATAACTTTTGGTTTGTTGTAGGTAAATAAAGTAGATGTCATGATACTATAAAGATAAGTCGTTCTGATTTATTTTATTTTTAATTCATTGTTATTTACGCTCCATGTGCCAAGTTGCTCTCCTTTTATCCCAATAAAATCAACTTTCAACACCCTGTTATTTTTTGCACCACTTACAGAAATTTTTCCAAAGTTTTGCGCTTCTACCAATGTACCTGCTATACGATATGGGTTGTTTTTTTCGTCTCCTGTTGGTTTACTTACACCCGCTGTGTATGGCGAAATGGTAATATCATACAGTGGATATGCATTGGGTTGTTCTACTTTTATTACTTCGCTATGGTGTCTATCGCCAGTAAAAAAAACGATACCATTAATTTTTTGCATGGCTATAAAATTTCTCAATTGATTATACTCATAACTGTAATGCTGCATACATTCATACTTATTGAGTGGGTTTAACGTTTGGCTGCCAATCACAATTATTTTAAAAGTTGCATTGCTAAACTGTAGTGAATTTTTTAACCATTCCATTTGTGTAGGGCCAAAAAAATGTTTTTCAGGCGATGGCATTCCGTTTATGCTATCAGATATATCGTCTTCGCTTCTAAAATAGCGACTGTCTGTTAGAAAAATATCAACATCGCTATAATTTATTTTTGTATAAATACCTTTATCATCTTGCCCATAAGATGGATTAGCGGAATAGTTTTTAAAAATATCTCTACTTTCATTTTTAAAAATGAAACTTTTACCTTGATCGTTGGGACCATAATCATGATCGTCCCAAATGGCATATTGTGGCATGCTAGCCATAAATTTTTGTATTACTTTTTGCGACCGATCATACTGTGCTCTGTAGTTCATTCCCCATGGCGATTCAAAATCAACCTCACGTGTGTACCAGTTGTCGCCCATCCATACATGAAAGGCAGCGGGTGTGTTTGCCATGGTTTCAAAAATAGAAGAGTCGCCGCCGTAAGGCTTGCCAGGCCTATCGTACACAGGTTCGTTAAAGTAAGAGCAACTGCCAGCAAGAAAACTAAAATCGGGTGCTGGTTTGCGATATTGCCAAATATCTTGTGTGGTAAATTTTGTAGGGAAATTTGTTTTTACTTCTTTATCGTCTATCAACAAAGTGTACTGGTAGGTTGTATTAAAGTTTAACCCATTTAGTTCTATTTTTATGGGATTAAAATCATTTCCTAATTCGCCTTTGTAGTTTGCAGTTAGTATTTTATCAAAATATTTTACTCTTTTGTCAAGCATATTTCTTGCATATTCTTTGCTATTCACATCATAATATTTTACAGCTACTTTTTTTACACTACTCGAAACTTCCACCCAAATAGTAGCCATACGCAAACTAACATTACCAGCCCATGGGCCGCTTATCAATTTATTTTGTTGTGCTAATAATGTTGTTGCAAAAAATGTTATGGTAATAAAAAGAATAAAACGACGCATAAAAATATTTTGCACAAATTTAATGATTTCGATTTGGCTATGCTGCAATAAAAAACCGCCACAATATAGCGGCGGTTTTTATTGTAATTGTTTCCCCCCAGAAACAAGATTTGCTATAAAGCTATTTCTTTATTCAACAAATTATATCTGAATTTGTATTGTTATTAATTTAATAACACAAAGTTGTAGAAAGAAAAAATACAATCCTATACCCTAAATAGGGTATTTTTTGCCATTTTAGCCAAGTTTCTCATTGCTCTTGTGCCTTTCTGCATCTCTAAGTGTCTTCTTTTCAAAGTTTTTTTGCAGCGCTTCTGTTAAGTTTACCCCTGTTTGATTGGCAAGGCAAATGAGTACCCACAATACATCTGCCATTTCATCTGCCATATCTATTCCTTTGTCGCTTTCCTTGAAAGATTGTTCGCCGTACGTACGCACCATAATGCGAGAAAGCTCGCCCACTTCTTCCATTAAAATACCAAGGTTGGTAAGCTCACTAAAATATTTTACACCTATGGTTTTTATCCAATCATCTACTTGTTGTTGGGCTTGTGCTATGGTTATATCGCTCATATTATTCTTTGTTTTTTGTATCTATAATGATGGTTATTGGCCCATCGTTTGTTAAACTTACTTTCATATCTGCACCAAAAATACCAGTGCCAATTTTTTTGCCTAAATCATTTTCTAATTGTGTAATAAATTTTTCATACAAAGGTATAGCCACATCTGCTTTTGATGCTTTTATGTACGACGGCCTATTCCCTTTTTTTGTGTTTGCTTGTAATGTAAATTGACTTACCAATAAAACTTCTCCGTCAAAATCTTTTACAGAAAGATTTGGCACTTTATTGTGATCATCAAAAATTCTGAGATTGATAATTTTATTGCTAAGCCAAATAATATCTTCATTTGTATCTGCATCTTCTATGCCAACAAGTACAAGCAAGCCGCTCATTATGGCTGAAATAATTTTAGCATCTACAGTTACAGATGCTGATGAAACTCTTTGTAGGACTGCTTTCATATTAAGTTAGAAAATTTATAATACTTAAAAACGAGGTAAATGAAAATACCTAAAACTACTGCGATAATAGATGTTAGTAATCCTCTTCTATAAAATTTATAACTAGATAAAAAAAAGTTGTGAATCAGAGAAAGTCAATGCATTTTTTTGCATTTTAAATCCAATGTATTGAAAATAAATACCAATTATCAGAAATAAATATTGAATTAAATATAGTATTGGAATAACTCTGTAGTTAACAATAAAGTCAGAAATACTGAAAGACTCATTTTTAACTTGAAACAAATTCATAAACTGTTTGAAAGTTGAAAAAAGCATCCAAAATAAATAGATAGCTGAAACAATTCTCAATAATTTGAAAGTGGAATTTATTTCATTACCACATTTTTCATCAAGAAAAATTTCTTGTTTTATTTTATCTTCCATACTATTTCTTTTTCAATTCAAAATCTCTCAAATAACTACAGCTATTATACGCTTCTTCATAAAACTTAGTTGTGCTGTATTCTTCTATCAGTTGAGGGAAATATTTGTTATTCATAAATTTTTTCATAAATACTTTTTCCATGGCTGATGCTTTTTCATAGTTATAATTAGGATCAGAATAGCTCATTCTTTCGCCTGCTGTTTTTTGTGCACACTTAGCCATCATAAACAAACACTTTGCTTTAAAGTTTTTATCTGTACTTGCCTCAAAAGCCTTTTTGTACATATTGTGCGCTGCATAGCATCCATAATATTGCTTTTGAAATTCAGTTGCTCCTGTTGGAATGCTGTACCCATCAGATCCGCTTCTGTAATATTGAACCAATTCCCAGGCATGCCCATAATATGTCATGTTGTATAAGCCTGTAGCCAAATTATAAGCATGTTTTGCTACATTGGCTTTATCTGTCTCTAAAAGTGTTTGCGTAGCCAGCATTTCTTGCGCAAATAATAGTTTAGATGTTGTTTTCTTTTCTGTTGGCAATCTCTCTTCTCTATCGTCCAACAATTCAATAAAAGCACTTTTAAAAATAGTATCTGTTTTAGATGCACCTGCTTTTTGCAACCAAGCAATGGCGTTTTTGTAATCGTAATCCCTTAGATAAGCCGTACCTGCAAAATCAATAACAGCATCTACTTTAAGTGCACTATTTTTTACCAAATAGTTTTCAAAGTTACTTCGGCTTTTGGCAGTTATGATATCATATAATTTTTCTACATCTTTTATATCTGTATCATTATGCAAAAAATCTTTTGTGTTATAATTATTTTCTTCTCCAAATATTTTATCGGCCGCACCTACACATAGCGCTTCTTTATATACATCCCCTTGTGCATGGTATTTTTTTGCCAAGGCTACGGTCATTATATTTCTGTAAAAAATTTTCCATTGCGAAAGCTCACTCCAACTTCTAGATGATGTAAATGACTTTTCATTTAACGCCTTTTGTTGCAGCCATTGCAAAGATGGTAGGATTTTATCTTCTACTTTCGCATCTATTTTTGTTGACTCGTTTATAGTGAGTAGCAAATTGGTGAGCATCCATTGATCCTCTACTTTTGCAGAAGGATTGTATTTTTTTGCGCTATTTAAATACGCATTTGATTTGTCAAAATCCCTCAGCATTAATGCACAATAGGCAGCACTAGTATAGCATAAGGCAGTGTTTATATTTTTTGCTTCGGCCATTTTTATCAACAGCTTGGTAAGTGCTGCTGTTTCATTTTTACCTTCATTCATTAAACTATCCGTACCTCCCTCACTCCAAGTATAGTAAAACAATTTACCTCCTTTTTGTTTGTTAAGTAGTGGCGTAAAATAAGACGACTCTAATTTATTTATCTCTCTGCCAATAATGGTTTCTATATGCTTGTTTGCTGGGTCTAAAGTATAAATATTGGCAAGCGTTTCTGTTTCACTAGCTCCACTACGCATAGCCAACAAAGCTAACATATTGGCTTTTTCTTCATTCGTTTTGCAAAGGCTTAAGTAATCGTTGCGCTCGGCATTAGCACCTATAGCCCAATTAAAACTTATGTAGTTGGATATTTTTTTAGCATCGCTACCGCTAAATGCTTTGCTAAACAAATAAGCGGCTTCCTTTTTATTGTCCATTCGAAACAATGCGCCAGCTTTTAGTGCTAACGATAAGGGCTGCAAAATGCTTTCCGTTTTTATTGGCGCTACATACTCATCATAGTATTTTATAGCATCGCTATTTTTATTGCTATACAATGCTAACCTTGTTACTTGGTAAGCATATTTCAATTTAAACAAATCTTTTTTTGCTGCTGCATACAATTGCAAACCATTCTTTATTTTTTTATCTACATCAATAGTAGCGGTGGTTTTCTTGGCTTCCCAACTATCATACCCATTGTTTACAAATGGTTCTAGCTTTTTTGCATAAATAATATAACCCAGTGCTTCAAAATCTTTTTGCTGCATAAAATAGTTGGTCATGCTATTTTTTTTTACACTATCCGGAATGCTTAGAGATTTATTTTTTTCTAAAAAATAATACAAGTTACTGATATCGGTTTCACTATATTCCATCACAAAACTTTTGGCATCTTTGGTACTTACCTTATCACTACAATATTTTTTCCATTCTTCTGACAATACATCTATTGTGCTCACCGCATCTTCCGTATCGTATATAAACTCATAGTTGGTATAATAAAATGGGCGTAGCGTTTTATTAGCAGAAACATCTGGATTAAAAAAACTAGTGTAATAATCGTACGCATCTACACTTGGTCCACAGCCAATAATATTATTAGGAAAAGCAACCAAGAAACCGCTAACGCAAAGCGTTAAAAATATTTTCCATTTCATGCGTTGAATATTTTTTTAAAGTTACAGTATCTAAATGATAGAGGGAAACACGAAGTTTTTTATTTGCTATTTTTTCACTAATTAATTTTGCTGATTGTAAAATGTCTTTGTAATCACATTGCTCATTTCGGAGTATATCCCCCTTTTTAATATCGTATCCAAAAATCACAGTATCTTGCAATGCAGAAAACACATTTGCATTTTTGCTAAATAATGTTGTATTCAAACTAGCATTCGGCATATCGTTTATCAAGCTTTTAAACTTGCCATTTCTAAATAATACTTTCCAATCAAACAATGGTAGCGCTACATCTAGCGGCAAAGGATAATGTTGTAAATCGCCAATATACTTTTGAAGTTCTTTTCCTTCTAAAATAGAATTTTTCGTTTCTATATTCGTCAGGTTTCCCATATTGTAGCACATCAACATACCTCTACCAACAGGTGGCACACCTGTTTTATTAAGATACTTTATCTGATGCAAACGTATCGTTGCAGAAAAACGTATTGCTTTGTTTAAAATTTGCAACTCATTTAAAATGGCAAAATATTTTTCTTTCGTAGCAACCGTCCAATCACAATCTATTTGTATTTCATCTATATTTTGCAAGCCGTTATTGGCAATAATATTTTTTGTTAAGGTTGATATTTTTTCTGCCAATACTTTTGTTTGGCTGCTGTCAATTTTAAAAATACATTCGTTGGTAATAAAAATGGTAGGGATAATTTGAAGTGCTGCTGTACGCAGGTATGCACTGTCGCTCATACGTACTTGCGCTACAGGAAGGGCAGATGAAGAAGCATCATCCCAAGCCACATCAAAAAATTTTATATACATTGTTTTTACATCTAATGCGCTAAGGGCTTGTTTTTCTGTATGGGATAATTTAAAATTAGATTTCCAATAGTAAAACGAGCGTTCTACATTTCTATCAACATGCTTTGGCGCATTGTTACAAGCTAAGATAAATAATGACAATATAAAAAGGAGTGGGCGCAATTGTATTTGATTAAATTAAAAGAATAAAAATGGGATTAAGGTTTGATTATTTTAATGTCAGCCTGAGCCTACCCTAGTCGGCAGATAGGCTTGTCGAAGGCAAATTTATTAGTGGCAAAGGGTTCGACAAGCTCACCCTGACACCCAAATAGAATCGAACGTTTATCTTTTTAAAAAAATATGCTGACAAATTTTAATTACTGCAGCATTGCAATCCTATCCCGCCTTAAAATCCAATTTGCATTCCGCCAGCGCTGCATTTAATTTTCCATTGGTAAGCTCTTCTGTGAGTTTCAATAACCTTGGTTTGTATGTGCCATAATCTTTTCCATATGCATCTTTCAAACTTCCCATTTCTAATCCCGAAAGTCTTCCATCAAAGGCTGCTGACACCGTAAATAAATCCAATAAAAAATAACGTTCTTTTTCAGAAACATCTTGTAATGTTTCTATAAAAACATTCCAATCATCATACTTATCCGGCTCACTAATTTTTAATATTTGTTGAAAACGAATCAACAATACAATCATATTGGGGTGATAATTTTGTGCCATCACTACTGCATTGCCTATTGCTCGCAGGCATCCTCTTCTGGCAGTAGCAGAAAGCTCATCAATATATTTATCTTGCAGAACATTTTTACCAATTCTATTGGCCAATGCAAATCCAAAGAGGCGTAATCGAGCTTCTAGTACTACTTTTCTAATAACAATGGCATTCCAAAAACATTCTACCAATACAGCTTCGTACAAAATAGATACCCCAAAAATTGTTTTACCTACAAAATAAATTAATGCATACTTCAACACAACATTAGATACTAATATTTTAGCTTTGTACAACAAGCCTAATATCAACAAATTCTTTTTTGAAATTCTTTTAAAGGGATCTATGCCCATTATTTTTAATTCAGGGTCTGGAAGTTCCAGCGCCGTTCTTGCCAAAATATTTTTTACGCTAAACAATCCATCTCGTTCAAATTCAGATTCTGTAGCATGTAAGTTTACTACTTCGCTTACTTCATACACTGCTTTTAGTGCTATAATAAAAAGCAGATACAATTCAATGGCAATGCTTATTACCGTTACGCCTACTACCCATCCATAATGTACCAAAAAAGGCCTGTCTGCAAAATGCACATCTACCCATACCGTAGGAAAAACACACGCTATACCAACAATACAAGACAGTATTATACCTTTTAAAGTAATATTATTTACTCTTTTCGAAAGTTCCGCATCCGTAAAATTAAACACATCATTATCCTTATCAATTCTTTTAAAAAAATTGAGATAATACAAACCAAAGCGCTCTAAAAAGCTTGGCTTCTTTTCTAATATTTCATAAATATTCTCTGACAAAAAAAATAATTTTCTACATTAGAAATTACATATCACTCAACTTAAAACTATCCTTCATTCGTATACCCTTTTCTGTCATCTGTAAGTTGCAGCATTCTATCGTTGGGTCATGTTCAAAAAACAACACATAATCGTTTTGTAAAGCCTCAGTAAGAAAGTTTTCTTTTTCGCTAAGTGTAGTAGCCGGAAACATATCGTAGCCCATTACATAAGGCAATGGTATATGCCCTGCCGATGGCAATAAATCTGCCATGTACAAAATTGTTTTTCCTTTATACGTTACTTGCGGTAGCATCATAGCTTCTGTATGGCCAAACACCATACGTATCATAATATTTTCAGGGAATTCTTTTGCACTTGTTTCTATAAATTTTAATTGCCCACTTTGCTGTATGGGCAAAATGTTTTCAGATAAAAAACTAGCTTTCTCTCTATCATTTGGGTGTATGGCCCACTTCCAATGCCGTTCATTGCTCCAATACGTTGCATTCTTAAACGCAGGCACAAGCTTTTCTCCATCACGTATGATTGCACCACCACAATGGTCAAAATGCAAATGGGTTAGTATTACATCTGTTATATCATCTTTTGTAAAACCATGTGTTGCCAAAGATGTATCGAGTGTATCATCTCCATGCAAATAATAATGTCCAAAGAATTTTTCACTTTGTTTATTGCCAATGCCAGTATCCACCAATACAAGCCTGTTGCCGTCTTGTATTAGCAAACAGCGCATTGCCCAGCTGCACATATTATTTTCGTCGGGTGCATTTATTTTGCTCCAAATACTTTTTGGCACTACACCAAACATAGCACCACCATCTAGTTTAAAATATCCTGTGTTTATGGTAAAGAGATTCATCTATAAAAAATTTATACGCAAATTTAATTATTAAATACGGCTAGCCATCGTTTTTTGTTTGGCATTGGTAAGCAACAAAAAGAAAAATCCAATCACAAAAAATATTACCAACGATAAAATAGATTGTCTAATGCTACTTACGCCTTCTATAAACCCAAACGTAAATAAGCCAATTACTATCGCAAGCTTTTCTGTAACATCATAAAAACTAAAAAACGATGCGGTATCTTCTGTTTCAGGCATAAACTTAGCATAGGTAGAGCGGCTTAGAGATTGTATGCCACCCATTACCAAACCTACCAACGACGCTATAATATAAAAATGCATTTCTGTTGTAATAAAATAACCAGTAATACAAACGCCTACCCAAAGCAATACAGTAAACAACAACACTTTTATATTACCATACTTTGCAGAGAGTTTACTCATTAAAACCGCACCAGCTATGGCTACTAGCTGAATAATAACAGCAGTAATAATTAATTTATCATTAGCCAGCTTTAGTTCTTTAATTCCAAAATCGATGGCAATAAGCATTACCGTTTGCACACCCATACTGTAAAAAAAGAATGCCGATAAAAATCTCTTTAGCACAGGCATATGCTTCAATTGGTTCCATACTTTTTTTAATTCAACAAACCCATTGGCCAATACATGATGCTTACTTTTTATTTCTGCTTTGGGAGTAGATGGCAAAGCTCTAAAAGTAATTTGTGCAAAATAAACCCACCAAATACCTACCAATAAAAAAGTAAGTTTTAGTGGCAATGGATTATCTGGCATTAAGATTACCAAAGCAAACCCAATCATCTGCATTATCACGCTACCTATATATCCAAGCGTATAACCTTTTGCACTTATACGATCCATATCTTTTTCGGCAGCTATTTCGGGCAAGTAAGAATTGTAAAAAACTTGGCTACCATAAAAACCAATTCCGGCAGTCATAAAACACATCAGTCCCAATGTCACATGGTTGCCATCAAAGAAAAACATCAGCGCACAACTCGTAGCACCGAGGTAGCAAAAAAAGCGCATAAAATTTTTCTTGTTGCCTTTGTAATCAGCCACAGAAGAAAGTATCGGAGAAAAAATGGCTATCAACAAAAATCCAAATGCCAATACATAATCTTTCAATTCGGTATTTACAAATGTGCGTCCCAAAAAAGGAATTCCATTTTTAAATTGTTCGTTTTGCGTGCCAGTAACAGCCGCATAATACGCAGGAAAAAAAGTAGTGGTTATTACCAGATTGTAAACGGAATTTGCCCAGTCGTACATAGCCCATCCATTCACTATTTTTTTAGAAGCAGTTTGCATAGTAATTATTAAGTATGGAAAATAATAATTAAAAATGAAACCACAATAGTATTCTTTAACAAAGTTGGAAAGTAGAAAGTTTTTCAACACAAATAAACTTTACCAACACCAAACAAATCCACACCAAACAACAAACCCCAAACGAAAAAACGAACAACGAACACCAAACCTCTAACAATAAAACAATTTAACCCTGTATCACCCCCTTCCATATCAACAACAACAATACCAACCCCAATGCAATTCTATAAATACCCCATACTTTAAACCCATATTTCTTCACAAAGTTTATAAAGAATTTTATGGCAATAATAGCTACAATAAAAGCCACTACATTTCCCACAGCCAATAATTTTATTTCTTCGCTAGTAAAGTTACCAGCCTCTTTATAGTATTTTAATAATTTGTACCCTGTAGCCGCAAGCATAGTAGGCACTGCCAAAAAGAATGAAAACTCTGCTGCTTCGCTTCTAGTAAGCTTTTGCTGCATACCACCAATAATAGATGCAGCACTCCTACTCACGCCTGGTATCATTGCAAGGCACTGCCACATACCAATCATAAATGCATTTATTGGTTTTATATCCACATCAGATTTTATGCGTGGCTTAGTAAACATTTTATCTACAAACAATAATGCAATACCACCAACCAACAATGCAATTGCCACCGTAGTAGCACTATCCAGCATGGCATCTATTTTTTTATTAAACAAAAAACCAAACACCAATGCAGGCACTACACCAATAATGAGTTTTGCATAAAAATGCCATTTGCCAAAATCAAAAAACTTTCGCCAATATAAAACCACTACAGATAGTATAGCCCCCAGTTGTATAGCCACCGTAAATACTTTTACAAAATCTGTTTCTTGCACACCGAGCAATCGCTCTGCTATTATCATATGCCCTGTAGATGATACAGGCAAAAACTCCGTAAGCCCCTCTACTATAGCTATTACAATCGATTCAAAAAAAGTCATGAAATTGGTTTAATGTTTAAAGGATATAAAATATTCTTGCAAAAATATAGTTTCAAAATTAAAACAACTGTAGTATTTCATATAAAACTATACGCCAAATAAATCAAACAAGCACTCCTATTCAAAATCACACTCTCAACAATTTATAAGGCAAGGGTGAGACCCCACACTTCCGAAATTAAAACAACACTCCTATCTCGCACCACCCTCTCCACCCCGTGGAGAGGGAAAGGGTGAGGACATCACTCCTATTCATCCCCCCTCAATAAATTATATGACAAGTGTGAAGTCCCACACTTTCGAAATGAACGCAACACTCCTATCTCGTACACCCTCTCCACAAAGTGGAGAGGGTAAGGGTGAGGACAACACCCCTATCTCGTACCACCCTCTCCACCCCGTGGAGAGGGCCGGGGTGAGGTACAAAAATGCGCAGAGAAAAACTCCCTGCGCACAATAACTTTCAACCTTCAACCTTCAACTGCCAACCGTCTTCTGCTTCTTCATTATCCCCACTATCTCCAGCACAAACCCAATAATTATAAGCAATGGTGCTATTGTAATACGAGTGGTACTATACACACTGTCTTTATCAAACACTTTAGGGTCAGCACTTTTGCCACCCGACATTAGGAAGAACCCAAGCGCAAGTACCACAAGCCCTGCTACCATCCACATATAATTTTCTTTGCCAAACAAATTATTGTCTGCCTTTACTACTGTTTGTTTATTTTCTTTAAGCATAATGTATTATTGAGAGTGCAATTTATAATTTTAATACAGGTCGTCCAATTTCAATTTCAAATATTTTATTACAGCCCTGTGTGTACTTACAAGGTTTATCACAATACCCAATGCAATGATAGATACAAAAAGTAATATCATACTCTTATTATCTCTCAGCACTTTTATTTCAGGTCTAAAAGCCTCTATCAAATAAATAAATAAAATCAACAAACCTATGGCTAACAATGCCGCTATAAACCCATTAATGATAGAGCGTATATTTATAGGCTTGGCTATAAACCACCTTGTAGCGCCCACCATCTGCATCGTTTTTATCAAAAAGCGATTGCTATACATCGCAAGCCTTATCGTGTTGTCTATCGAAAATATTACCAATATAGTCAGCAAAATAGCCGCTATTAAAAACCCAATCACAAGGTTTCTTGCAAAGTCGCCCACCTTGGCCACTATCTCTTGTGGAAATTTAAATTCAGCCACCAATCCAGGATAAAGTTCTTGTATATGCGAAGCAATTTTATTCAAACTATCCGATTGCACATAGTTTGCCTTCACATAATATTCAATACTCTCGGGTAGTGGATTGGCTTTTATAAACGATTTCCAAATGGTATCATTTTCTGCTTCATATTTTTTTATGGCCATTTCCTTCGTTACATATTGCACCGATTTTGTAGATGGCAGCGCCGCAATATAATTCGTAGCACTATCTATTACTTTTTTAGACGCATCTCTATTTAAAAATGCCTGCACTTGTATGCTCTCTTTAAAATAATCGCCCGTTTTGCGAATATTTATAAAAAACCAGCCCACAATGCCGAACAAAAACAGCACCAAAGCCACGCCAATAATGGCATATATATAACTAGGTTTCCCTTTTTTGCTCGATGCTTTTCCAAATTGCGCCATATCTAAAAGTCTATTTTACATTTTAATAATACTGAATGCAGACAAAAATAAGGTTTTTGTAATGTTTAGTTTATTTTTGGCAATAATCAGTCGTTTGGTCTTCAAATATATTTTAAGAAAACCAATAACGCTGCATATTAATTTGTTAAAAGTTTTTTGAGAAAAATTGGGGCGTGCCCCTTTGGCCGCAAGTGTGTACATTTCAAAGCATTATTATTTTTTTGGAAGCATCATAAAATTTGTGCGGCAAAGGGGTCGGGCTATACGCTACAATCTTTTTTGTTGCTCAAAGGCAGCAAAAAAAAGGATTTCCGCTTCTATCCCTCACGCTCTCACGAAATAGCAATCTTTCTTTCATCTCGAAAGGAATAAATTATTTTATTTCGAAAAAACAATCAATAAATAAAATTTTTAAACAACAATACATTTATAAAGTAACAATAATAAAAGAAGTGCATTTCTCCCCCTTCTCCCCTCGGGGAGAAGGGACGGGGATGAGGTAAAAAAATGGAATACAATTTTAGAGAAATAGAAAAGAAGTGGCAAAAAAAGTGGAAAGATAACAAGGTATATGAAGTACCCAACGAATCATCCAAGCCAAAATATTATGTGTTGGATATGTTTCCATATCCAAGCGGTGCAGGCTTGCATGTAGGGCATCCATTAGGATATATTGCCAGCGATATTTATAGCAGATACAAAAGGCTCAAAGGCTTCAACGTGCTACACCCTATGGGTTTCGATAGCTTTGGTTTGCCGGCAGAACAATATGCTTTAGAAACAGGGCAACACCCAGCCGTTACCACCGAAAAAAACATTGAAACCTTTAAAGCCCAGTTAGATAAAATTGGTTTTTGCTACGATTGGAGCAGAGAGGTTCGCACGAGCGACCCATCGTATTATAAATGGACGCAAAAAATATTTTTAGAGTTATTCAATTCCTATTTCTGCAATACACAACAAAAAGCAAGACCCATTGTAGAGCTCATAGAAAAATACAAAACCCAAGGCAATAAAAATTTTACAGCCGAGCAGTGGAATACATACACAAAACCAGAGCAAGAAGCGATATTAATGAAACGCCGCCTGGCATTCTCCTCTTTTGGGGAGGTAAATTGGTGCGAAGCTTTAGGAACTGTATTGGCAAACGACGAAGTAGTAAATGGAGTAAGTGAACGTGGTGGCCACCCTGTAATAAAAAAGAAAATGCGCCAGTGGTATTTGCGCATTACGGCCTATGCTGACAGATTGCTACAAGGCTTGGAAACAGTGAATTTTAGCGAGCCAATGAAGGAAATGCAAAGGAATTGGATTGGGCGTAGTGAAGGAGCGGAGATCCTCTTCCCCGTCCCTTCTCCACAGGTGGAGAAGGGTGACGTGGAGACCGAAAAGGAGATTGGCAAAGAGATTGAAAAAAAGGGTGCGGCATTAGCTCCAAAATATTCTGTGTCGTCGCCAAAGCATTATGAGTTGGCAAGAAAAAATAGAAAAAATCATACCGAAGCAGAAGATGCCCTTTGGCAAGAATTGCGTGCTAGCAAATTAGATACAAAGTTTAGAAGACAACACGCTATAGATGCATACATTGTTGACTTTGTAAGTTTGCAAGATGCATTAATTATAGAAGCAGACGGCGGCTATCATGAAAATGAAGAACAAAAATTATATGATGAAAATCGTACAAGAATTTTAAATGAAATTGGTTTTACTGTTATAAGATTTACCAACAATGAAATTCTAAAAAACATCGAAGATGTAAAAGAAAAAATAAAAGCAAAACTAAAAGAACTTTCCAATTCTAAACAAACCCATACCCACAAAGAAAACACACAAGGTAGCGAGTTGGCTCCCCCTTCTCCACCCCGTGGAGAAAATACGGTAAATAGTGATAGCTATTCATCACAAGCCCATACCTACAAAGAAAACACACAAGGTAGCGAGTTGGCTCACCCTTCTCCACCCCGTGGAGAAGGGCAGGGGTTGAGGTGCTACACCACACGCCCCGAAACAATTTTCGGAGTAGATTTTCTCGTACTAGCACCAGAGCATTCTTTGGTTAATGAAATAACAACAGATGCCGAAAAAGAAAAAATAGAAGAATACCTCACCTACGTAAAAAGCCGCAGCGACCGTGAGCGCATGAGCGAAGTAAAACAAATTACAGGTTGCTTTACTGGTGCGTATGCCACAAACCCTTTTAATGGAAAGCAAATACCAGTATGGATTGCAGAGTATGTGCTAGCAGGCTATGGCACAGGTGCTATTATGGCAGTGCCTTGCGGGGACCAACGAGATTTTGCCTTTGCACAACATTTTAATATCCCCATTACAAATATAATTGGCGAGCATTACAATGGCGAAGAAGCCAACCCTACCAAAGAAGCCACACTACAAAATTCCGATTTTTTAAATGGCATGCTCATGAAAGATGCCATTGGCGTAGCCATCAATAAAATAGAAGAAC